>CAZKNI010000273.1:0-3846 GCA_964554055.1 uncultured Phycisphaerae bacterium
AAAACATGCTCAACGATTATTGCAAACGTAGCTATACTCAAGGGAATTAACACAACCCATGTAATTAATCCCCCGTCAATAACAAATCTCTGAAAATAATCAATCGTAACGCTTTGTCCTTCAGCTAACGCTGACGATATATTCAGCAAAAACACACATATCAAAAAAGCAAAAAATTCAATTTTACGATTCATCTCATTTATACTCCTTATCTCTTAAAGCTTCGTGTGCCTTTTCGACAAAGTCTATTATCCGAAAATCGCTACTCGATTCATAATTATTTATCAGTTCCTTCCAAATCTTCCGAGCATATTTCATTCGTCCCCCTAATTCTGCAGCTTTACCCGCATAATATAAAGCTGCAGGTGTATATCGCGATGAAGGAAATTCTATTGCTACTCGCATTAACTTCAATCCAGCTTCATCGTATCTTTCGTCAGCCAATAATATTCTGCCTTGACAATACAAAACAACAGGCAAGTTTCTGCGAAACGATGTCTTAAATAATCTGTTTGTAATCTTGTAAGCCTTTTTAATTTCACCGCTTTTGAGCTTCTTTTCAACCCATTGCTCAAGCCAAGGCCCCGCTTGTTCCATTTTGTCAATATTTTCGTCTATCGACCGCAACAACCGTTTTCGCGGCTCAACAGGCATTTTTTGCTCGCAGCCAAGTCTTTTATAAAATTTGGCAAGTGCTTCACGAACCTTTAATGACTCACTTTTGCTCCTCGCTGAGACAAGCATTCTGGCAATCCCTTTAATCTGTTTTTCACTTATCTTAGCCTCCATGCGCGTAGGAGCAACTGTAATAACCCAATCCGGTATTATCTTTGCCAAATCGATATACATCTCAGCCATCCGCCTGCCTTGCCCGAGCTTTGCAAAAATACGCATCAATCTGATTTTTGCCCAAACGCTAATCCAGCGCTTTTTAGATGAAACGTTATTGATAACTCTTTGATATTCTTTTGCCGACTCTTCAAATCTTCCCTGCAAGTTTAATCGTTCCGCTTTGTTCAAAATCGCTTGTCCGTCAACTCTGATTATTGCGATATCCGAAAACGCTATTACCTGCCTGCTTCCCCGCCTATCAATTGCCTCCAACTTTCCTTGCCTGAAACCGACAATCTTCACACCCCGAATAGATTTCGCCATCGAAAGCAAAATCGTATCGCCAAATACAACATTTATTCCAAACATTGATATAATAAAAACGAGCAAAAAAATCCGTAAATTTCGAAAAGGCTTTTTTCTCATTCCAGTTGCTCCTCTGTAACAAATCGAAACACTCCGCCGGTTTGCTCCGCAATTTCCATTAATCGCTTCGACCCTATTTCGCGCAAATATGCTATCGTATTAATCTTAACGTGATAAGCATTCGCCCATTTGATAATTTTTTTCGCTATCTGCTCGCTAAAAACGCCGTCTGTCAACAGATATATCAAATCAGGCTTCAATTGAAGCGCCCTTTGCAGCGCCCATTGAGGGTCTGTTTGACCTTCCGCATGAATGCTATCGATAAATCTCTTATATCGCTCTTTATTTTTCGTTGTTGCCCAAACAAGAGCTTTCCCGGGCCCCTCAATAGGCTTGCCCGAACTAAAAAATATTATTTCAAATTTTTGCATTGGCTCTAAAATATCTATGCTACGTTTAAGCTCTCGCTTCAGTGGCTCAATCGTATCTATCATACTCGCCGACCTATCGACAAGATACACGATATTATACGCATTTCCTCTCGCTGAAAAAAATTTGGTAACGGGAGCCGACGGTTGAAGGCGTGCCAAATCACATCCGGGAAGCTTTATTGCTTCTTGACCTTCAATTCCTATTACCGATAACTTTTTCCCCGTATCGGATTTAGGTTCACCTGTCAGCTTTAGACTTTTACGAATTTGCTTTTTAAGCTCTTTTTCCTGAACGTCTTTTATTCGCGTTTCTAACTTTTGGAATAACGGTAATTGCGTATTTATCTTTCCAAGTCTCGCTTCGGGAATTATTTCCTTTTTATCATCTTTTGTGCTAAACGATATAAACACAACTGTTGAAAGAATTGCCAGAATAGCTATATGAAAAATCACCGATATAGCCCAAGGCCAGAGTTTCACTATTCTGCGCAATCGAACGAGTTGACGTTTTGTCCGAAAGCTAACCATAAATCTCTTCTGAAAACATTGCAAATCCTGATTTTTTCATCGATGTATTTTTCGTTTACGAGTCAAATAATTCTGACGATATCAAATCCTGATATGTTTCTCTGCGTCTTATTAGCTTGGAATATTTATCATCTACAAGCACTTCCGGAACACGAGGGCGAGAGTTATATTGGCTTGACATCGTAAACCCGTAAGCGCCAGCTGAAAATATAGCCAACAAATCGCCCCGTTTAAGTTCGGGCAGCTTTCTTCCTTTTGCAAAACAATCTCCCGACTCACATATAGGCCCGACAACATCATATTGCTTCAGTCCGTCAATGTCGGATTCTTCGCTCCTAACTTTAGGCACATATTGTTCCTCTGTTCTAACGGGCCAAATAAAATGAAATGCGTCATAAAGCACAGGCCTGATTAAATCATTCATTCCGGCATCAACAATTGCAAACAATTTACCTGCCGACTCCTTTATATATACTACCCGAGCTACTAAAATTCCCGCGTTCGCTGCTATCGACCTGCCGGGCTCGAGTATTATATTCTTGAATCCGCTATCCGCTATTAACGGCAAAATTTCTTTAGCATAATCCTCTGCCAACGGTGCCTGATTCGTAACATAATCCGCTCCGAATCCTCCGCCTATATCAAATGTATCGATTACAAACCCGTCTTTCCTCAACGAATTTATAAGCTTGATTATTTTTGTTATCGCTTCGATATAAGGTTCCGCCGAATTTATAGGTGAGCCGATATGAATATGCACGCCCGTCAACTGTAGAAATTTGTGTTTAGCATATTTTCTGATAATGTTTTCCGCCTCTTCTATAGCAACGCCGAACTTGCTGTGTTTTTTCCCCGTAGCGGTGTGCCTATGTGTTTTAGGGTCAATATCAGGATTAATTCGCAACGCTCCGCGCGCCACAATCTTCCTTTCCGACGTTATCCGCTGGAGATTTTCAAGTTCAGCTACAGATTCGATATTAAACAAGCCTATACCCGCATCCAATGCCTGATTAATTTCGCTGTCTGTTTTGCCAACGCCCGCATAAACCATTTTCGAGGGGTCTCCCCCTGCCTGTATAGCACGAAATAGTTCGCCCCCGCTAACGATATCAAATCCAGCTCCTTCTTTAGCCAACATTCTGCATATATGAATATTGCTATTGCATTTCACCGAATAGCAAATAATCGGCTCAACGCCAGCAAACGCTTTTGCTATTTTCCTATAATGCTCTACAAACGTATTTCCCGAATATATATATACAGGCGTTCCGACTTGCTCGACAATATCCTCTATCGAAACATTTTCACAAAATAATTTCCCGTTACGATATTCAAATCTGTCCATAAAGAGTCTCTTCAATAAGATTACATAAACTCAACGCATTACATCGGTGCTCTCATTGTCCTATTTGTACGAAATTGACAAATTAGTGATTGTTCGCGAGATTCCGGGTATCCGTCTCACTTGTCCCAACACGACTTGTACAATATCATCAAAGCTATCCGATTCCAAAACAGCTATTACATCTTGCTCCCCGACTGTCAAGTCGGCAAATTTAATCTCCGGAATTTTTAACAAATCTTCTAAAATCGTTTCTTCTGCATGCGGGTCGATAAAAATTTTAAGATATGCACGTGCCATAAAATTTCCTCCACTAAATACATTTTTATTTTCTGCCCAATATACTCA
>CAZKNI010000274.1:0-7272 GCA_964554055.1 uncultured Phycisphaerae bacterium
TTTTTGCTTCAAAATATAAGGCATCAAAACAAGGAAATATTAAATCAGCTTAGAGAGCTTGAACGTAATTATTGGGCATTAGCAAAAAAAAATCCTCTTAAACGTGATAATAGGCAATTTTATGAGTTGACGCGGCAATATGGCGGATTGATGTTGTTACTTAAAACAATGTATGAAGATTATCAGCGTCTTAATGAACGAGATTCATCATCTGCGCTTGATAGCGAATTATCGCTTGTATTATGGAAGGATTATCCTTTAGCTGGCAGAGTTCCGAATGCTCTTAATCCGCGATTTGTAAGTCATCCGTTTGTTGTTGACAGGGAACCCGTCATTATGACAGTCCGGCTTGATGCACCGTCGGCAGATATTGTGAAACGAATGATTCGTGAGAGTATTGAAACGGAAAAAGCAGGGCTTAACGGAAATGTATATTTGGATGCGAGAGGATTGAGGAAGAATAAGCGAGGCTTTATTGTCTATGACGATGATTTACGTAGGCTTGCTGATTTTTTACAAAAGAAGACATCGTTTAAGGTTATTTTGGATAATAAATCGACACTTTTTGCGCCCAAAAGTTGTCCTAATACAGCTTTGTATTGTGGCTGGTACAGCTTACGTCGATATATTCCCGCATTTACGTTTGTAAAAGGAGCTGTTGGGTATCATATTGCAAGTTTTGAGGCACAAAGCTTGCATCGGAGAAAAAATAATAATCTTTGGTGTCCCAAAATGTTGTTGGCGGGTATTGATGCTACGCTGGGGCCTGTTGACGAGCCGTTTTTAGACGCGTTTCCGCTACCGTCGGAGTTTTTCGGATTGCTGTTGACCGGAAATTACTGTATAGCTGAAGCATTTTATAAGACGATAAGATATAACTCTTGGCGGATGATATTGATAGCGGATCCGCTGTATAATCCGTTCAAAAAAAATCCGAAAATTAGTGAGTCCGATGTCCAATTGCGTAAATTATCTTTATTGCTTATTCGATAAAAAGTGAATTGGCTTGATAATTGTTTCGGCATTAAGTAAAAGGATAATATGATTGCTCCCAAGATATTTTTATATTCTTTTTCTTTATTAGCAAGTTTATCTGTTGTAGATTTTGGCGCAATGATATTGCCTTTTGTCGCTCTTGTATTGAGCATTGTTACTCTTACAATCGGTGCCAATTGGCTTGTTGAGGGTTCCGCGAAGCTTGCCTATCGAGTTGGCATTCCCAAAATTATTGTTGGCGCTACGATTGTTTCTTTAGGTACAACATCTCCCGAAGCAGGCGTTTCTGTTGTAGCGGCATTAAAGGGGCATTCCGGTTTAGCTCTGGGAAATGCGATAGGGTCTGTGATTTGTGATACGGGATTAATTTTTGGTTTAGGCTGCCTTATTGGCAGATTGCCTATTGATAGATTTATCTTAAATCGTCATGGCTGGATACAGTTTTTTTCGGGTTTGCTTTTAGCTTGTATTGCATATTTTGTTGTTTATGTTTTAGGTGTGCCTGTAATTCCTCGATTTCTTGGGATAACCTTTTTGGTATTATTGGCAGGATATTTGGCTATTTCCGTAAAATGGGCGAAACAGCATCCTAATCTGGCGGATGAAATAGGCAATGCTGATAGGCCGATATTGTTATGTTTGATTATGATTGTTGCTGGGCTTGCCGTTGTGATAAAGAGTTCGGATTGGCTTGTAGAAGCGGGTCAGGAAATATGTTTTATCTTGAAAGTTCCCGAATCGGTAATAGCGGTAACCGGAATAGCATTGGGAACATCTCTTCCCGAATTGGCGACAGCTATCACAAGCATTAGAAAGGGACATCCCGAGATTCTTATCGGTAATGTCGTAGGAGCTGATGTTCTGAATATTCTTTTTGTAACAGGTGCTTCTGCGACAGCTATTGCGTTGCCTATTCCTATTGAAGTGTTGAAATTTCATTTGCCTGCAATGATGTTGATTTTGATTGTTTTTAGAATATTGATTGCTATCAATCGTGAATATTTCAGTAAGTGGAGTGGCGTGCCTTTGCTTGCGATATATTTTACATTTTTGATAATCGTTTTCGGATAAAGTTGTGATTTATTCCAGATATTGCTTTCTTTTTCCGATAAGAATATAATAAGAGTATGCAAAATGTCATATTAGGGCAAATCGTTTGGGGTGTTTGTGCATTTAAATAAAGAGGAAAGTTAAATGGTTACACAAAATAAGGATAATGTGGGTGTATCCGAACTCGTAGAACGAAAATTGCAAGCATGGGACTCAGGGCCTGAAGAAAAAACATCTAAGACCAAAAAAGCTCCTGCCGGCAAAGTCAAGTTTTATATAGCTATTTCGCGTGAATGTGGCTGTAATGGCGAAGGCATAGCTGAAATGTTGCAAGAACGTACGGGATTTCAAAAATATGATCACGAAATACTCGATTATATGGCCAAGAATGATGAAGTTAGACGTAAGCTATATGAAACGCTTGATGACAGAACAATGGGCTGGATTGAAACAATCGTTAGCACATTTACGATTGGCCCTTCGGTAGATCAGCTTGAATATTTTAATCGTCTGTCGCGTGAAATGTTGGCGATTTGCCATAATACTCACGCGATAATTTTAGGAAGAGCTGCTAATTTTATTTTGCCACGCGAACAAGGTCTTGCTGTTAGGCTTGTTGCACCTTTCAAATATCGTTTGGAACGATATGCTAAGCAGAAAAATCTCGATTTGAAAACAGCTATTAATGAAATGGAGCGAATCGATAGAGGTAGAGGAAGCTTTGTAGAAGCTCATTTCGGGAAATATGCTTTTGACCCTCGAAGATATGACATTACAATTAACGTTTCTCAATTTACAGATATTCAAGTCGTTGAATTGATTATGCTAGCGTTGAAATCGAAAGCCGGTCCGTCACTCAAATTGCCAGTGAAGGAATAAACTTATATCTTGGGCGATAAGGTTAATCATCAATACGATATATTTCTTTGTCTCTAACGGCGCATCCTGTTGGCCCGCCTTTTCGCATCAATGCGGTGCATAAGCTACACGTTATACAAACTTTTTGTTTGTCGAGCATACCTTTTGTTATTAAATCTTCAGGCCAATTGTGATAGGCAAAGCTTAATCTTCCCGCTCCTGCAATATCAGTCCAATTTTTCAATATGGTGCCCGCCATTACAAAACCGGAAAATTCTCTCAGCCATGAGTAGCCAGCTGACGAAATCATAATTTTATCGTTGTCAATATTTTGTCTAATTTCTCGCGAGAGATTTAATAGCCTTGAAACGCCTATTAAAGGATGTTCCCTTGGAGGCTGAGTGCCTTTGAGCTCTTTTGTATATGGACGATTTATGTGTGGCGAGTAATAAGGATTGCCAGCTGTTACGCTTATAAGAGAGACATTACGCTGCTGCAATAATTTGAGCAATTGAAACACTTCTGTTAATTCCGGTGAAGGAGGATTCTCTTTACTTGATGCCCAGCCGAAGGGTTCAGGTTCTCCGTCGAAACAGCCTAGCCTGATATATATGTCAATTTGTTCGTTGAGTAAGTCATTCGATTTATCGATGACGTTGAGAAGGAATCTTGTCCTATTATCAAAGTCTCCGCCATAAATTCCTTCTCGTAATCTTGCAGCTAAAAGTTCATTTATCAGATAACGATGACAACTTTTTATGTCAACAGCATCAAATCCAGCTTGCTTTGCTAAAACAGCTGATTCTGCAAATTTATCTTCGAGCTGTTTGAGATAATCATCATTGACGGTCGGATAATTTATATCGATGCCAATCGATGCGTCTAAAAATTTGTCATGAAAAGCGATAATCGGTTGGCGTTTTATTCCTTGCGGATTAGAATATCTGCCCGAATGAGTCAATTGAAGTACGCATATAAGCTGATGATTTTTGCCATATTTTTCTATAGCTGATTTTCGTGTCGTTTCTACAAGATTAGCGAATTTGTCAACGTTTTCTTTATGAATCCAAAATTGATGAGGATTTGAACGACCTTCCGGCACAACCGCTGTTGCTTCAAACCAAATAATTCCCGCTCCGCCTGCTGCCCATTTTTTGTATCGTCTATAAGACAGTTCCGATGGGCTGCCATCAAATTCGGCATCAAATCCTTCCATAGGATGAATCATACATCTGTTTGGGCTTTGATGTTTGCCTATTGTGATAGGTTTTGACAAAGTTTGACTGACAACTTTTGGCGATTCTGTAACAGGTATATCAATGCCAAGTTCTTGACATTTTGATTTTAGCGTGTCAATTGATGTTATATCAAATTTTGCCATTTATATTCCCTTTTTTCAATGCATTTTACTTTTTACCCGTCATTCGACGTATTTGAAAAAATTCTCTTAACAATTCTGCCGATTTGTCTGCTAATAGGCCGAATGTTATTGCAGGCTGATGATTTAGTCGCGTATCTTCCAAAATATTGTATAAGCTTCTGACGGCGCCTGCTTTTGGGTCATCAGCTCCGTAAACGATTCTGCCTATACGAGCCAAAACAATTGCGCCGGCACACATTACACAAGGCTCGAGCGTCACATAAAGTGTACAATCATTTAAACGCCAATCGCCAACAGCTGAAGCTGCTGATGTTATCGCTATCATTTCAGCATGAGCTGTCGGGTCATTAAGTGTTTCTCTCTGATTATATCCTCGCGCAATAATTGACTCGTTTTTTACAATTACAGCTCCTATCGGCACTTCATTTTCCGAGAAAGCCTTTTCAGCCAGCTTTAGAGCTTCTCTCATAAAATGTTCATCGGATGTATCAAACATGATTACTCTCCGAAAATAAATTTGACTTATTTGCTCGAGAATTATTAGCTATTTTGCAATTGTGTAATTGCGATAATTTTTGCTATTAACTTGGCTGCTAAGAATTCTGTCGTAACCTGTCCTGCGATAGGCAGAACTTCAACAATGTCGGCGCCAATTATCTCATGTGTCTTCGCCAATTGCATTAGCAGAACATTAACATCGTACCAGTCAAGTCCTCCCGGTTCGGGAGTTCCGGTTCCCGGAGCAATCGAAGGGTCAAAACCGTCAATATCGATTGTTACATACACTTTTTTTTCAAGAGACAAAATCGCTTGCTCTATCCATGTGTGTGAAGAATCCGTTTTTATCTGTTCCGCCGTAAAAACAGTAAACTTGTTGCGCTTTAGATATTCAAATTCTTCTTGTGAAACGTTTCTTATTCCGACAGAAACAGTGTCTATTCCTATTTCATGTATTCTGCGTATTACACAAGCATGCGAGAATTGGCTATTTTGCCAAATATCCCGCATATCCAAATGAGCGTCTATATGTAATACGGAAAACTTTTTATGCTTGACTTTGTGAGCTTTAACAAGAGATTGTGTTATTGAATGTTCTCCGCCCAAGCCAATGAGAAATTTTCCGTCGCGAACGGTCTTTTTCGCTATTTTAAAAATGTTGTCAAGTGTGTTGATTGGACCGTTAACGTCAGGCTCTATTGGGTCTAATGTCGCAATACCGGGAAGATGTATTTCCTCTCCGAGCAAAGGTTCGAATAATTCAACTTGTCGCGAGGCATTAATTATCGCTAATGGGCCTTCGCGCGTTCCGCTGCGATATGATGTTGTTGCGTCATAAGGAATGGGAAAAATTGCATATCGTGATTTGCAATAATCACAATATTTTTCCTCGAGCCCTAAAAAATTAAACGGCAATGTTTCCATTGTTCATTCGCTTATTTGTTTTTATTCCAGACAGTCTTTTGTTATTTCATTCCATTCTTTTATTGCAAGCGGATTGTTTTTTGTCGCCTGTTTCATTTCTTGCATTATTGCGTTTCGCTTTTGGTACAATCTTTTATGTTTACGAGGCTTGTTCTTATTAAGAACGTATTGGCAGATAATTGGAAATGTAATTGAAGCACAAGAGTACACGACCATATGATTTATATCGTCGTCTTTGAGCTTGCCCCAGCTTTTAGCTTCTTGAGGTGTTGCACCCGAGAGTCCGCCCCAATGGGGAGAATCCGTTGTTAGCTGAATGAAATAATCGTGTCCTCCGCTATGTTTCGGGTCGCGTAATATCTGCCAAAGCATCGGCTGAGTTTGCATATAAAAATTCTTTGGCGAGCCTCCGCCTATTTCGATTGCCCCGTTTATATCGGAACTTCTTACAATAGCAGTTGTTTCCAGAACATCCAATAGCGGGTCGATGAATATTGGATTATCCCATATGTGACAAAGCGCCAAATTCATTGCTATCGACGAATCGCCCGGAGAACTTGTATATATGGGAACATCATATTCAGCTGCTGTTACAAGTAAAGATTTTTCGGGATGTGGCGCTATTTCAGATACTGTTTTTCCCAATTGATAATGTAATTGAGCTGTTGATATTTTCTCGGATTTATCAAAACGAGCTATTGATTTTAATATAACTTTATCGGTAGCGGTTAAGGTTTCATCGTCGTGAATAAAAACGTCGTAGATACGGGCAATTCTTTCTTCGGCAAGTTCGCCATCGTCGACCTCCGAGCTGCCCTGCATCATTGGATAATCAAACGGGCGATGTAAATCGTGATATAGATTCGCACCGGTACTGATGATAAAGTCAATATAGCCGTTTTTAATCAATTCGATAATAGGCCCTGACATTCCGATTGGCGTCATAGCCCCTGCAAGCGTTAATGCTATCGTTGCTTGAGAGTCTATCATTTTAGAAAACAATCTTGCAGCTTGTCCGAGCCTGCGAGCATTAAAGCCCGAACGAAGAAAGACATTATCTATCATGTCCACGACGTTATTATTGCCTGATAATATCAGAGGCTCTATCATTTTCCCACAAAATTTGTCGGATATTTGATGCGCAGAAGAATTATCTATTTTTTCTTTTTTCATAATTTCCTCTGTGAACCTTAATCGTGAATTAGCATACGAAAACAGCAGCTGCTACAACTGTTGTCCATAATCCGTTTTTGTCGCCTTCCGCTGTTTGCACGATTGCCCGTGACTCAACAATTTTTCCGCTCATTCGGTATATTTCACGACGAGAGTCGTAATCGGTATCAGGGTCGAATTCGATTCCCAGGGTCGTAGCTAACATAGTTGCAGCCATATCTTCTACAAGGTCTGCGCATTTGCGTTCGGTCAATCCGTAGCCATGATGTTCCGATATATATCCATAATGTTGTCCAGACGCTGGAGTTGCCAAACCTATTCCGGCACATGCTAAACGATTAGGCTCGTTTGTACGTGACTCAGCTAATACAACATAGGTAATTTGTCCGGGT
>CAZKNI010000275.1:0-4582 GCA_964554055.1 uncultured Phycisphaerae bacterium
CATCATTCGTTCTATGTCAATTTTGCCAATCTCCCCAAAGCAAAAATCTTGATAATTTGGCACATATTAGCAGCAATAAGCCTCGCAATTTGGCTATACGCCATTTCACCTAAAAAAACGGACACACCCTTTTCCGAACGAATTGCATTTGGCCTTGTCCCCCCCATTGTCCTTTGGTTCAGCCCACATCTGCTAAGCTATTACTTGACAATCCTTATCCCGTCTCTAACCCTAATTGTCTGGGCTGCTTTTACAAACACGAACAACTGTCATAACATTGTTAAATCCGAACACTCACACGGACATAACGCAAATGCTAAACATAATTCGCTAAGATTGAAATCCAAACTTCGAATTATACTTATCGCCTATATCCTTTTGTGTCTGTCTCCCGCATCTCCCCGACTTAGAGCATTAGGCTCATATCAACTCATCATTCTGATATGTTTCGTAGGCGTATATTGGATTCTTCGTGATAATTCCAAGAAGGAGCAAACGGATTCTCAAAATCCGAAAATCTCGGCATAATCCGATTCTTTTTATTGAAATAAAACCATAATCCGAAAAAACTCGCCAAATTCGCCAGCCACGCCCGCTTCTTGATTGGCCAAAACTTCAATCGTCTAAAAGCGGAACGAGGATGATAAAATTCACAAAACGCTGACATCTGGGCATGCCTAAGTTCCTTTTCCGTAAATCGATTAGGTTCGAACACAACACTCGCCCCGTTATATTTCGTCCAATCACGAGTCAAAATTCTTCCCTGAGAGTTATAACGCTCAAACATCTCTGTTCCGGGATAAGGAGTCAATATCGGAAAACACGCCATAGCCAAATCACAACGTTGAGCAAATCTGCACGTATCGCGACACGTACGCCAATCATCGCTATCAAACCCGAAGATAAACGCCCCCCACAAACTGATACGATACGACGATATCTTTCTTATTCGCCAAAGATAACTGTCAGCTTCCACAAATCTTTTACCCGCTTCGGAAAGAGTATTCTGTCTCGGACTCTCCAAACCCAATATCAACCCGATACACCCGCTATCTCGCATTGCTGATAGCAATTTGTCAGACTCGCTTATCAAAATATCACATTGAGATGCCCATTTAATATTTAAAGGTATCATTTCACGACAAAGTTCATACGCCCATTTACGATTTCCTGCAAAATTATCGTCTGAAAAAATAAAAAAATTCGTACCGTATTGTTCTTTTGCCTCTTTAATTTCATTTATAATATCTTCTATTCTCCGCTGACGAAATTTTCTCCCGAAAATTGCAGGTGTCGTACAAAACGAGCAATTATGAGGACACCCTCGCGTCGTTTGAATCGGACTAAATACAAGATAATCATTAGGATTAAGCAAATCTTTACGAGGAGTCGCTATTTCTGCCGGCGTAAAATCACGCCAATTATATTTTTGCTTCAGGGTCCCGCTTTCAAAATCTCTTATCATATAAGGCAATGTGCTTTCCGCATCACCGATTGCAACTGCATCGGAATGTTTCAGTGCCTCATCGGGAAGAGCGGAAGGATGAATCCCACCGAGAAACACCTTAACTCCTAATTTCCTATATTCGTCTGCTATTTCATACGCACGAGGAGCCTGAGTCGTCATCGCACCCATTGCAACAATATCACAATCCGCAACAGCACGATGAGGATATTCGGTTGCACACTCATCTATAATCTCAGCTTCCCAATGCTCCGGAACAATAGCGGCACATATCGCAAGATTAAGTGGCATAAACAAAGCCTTGCGAGAAAAGGTCATCTTTTCGATAACTTCGGGAATCGTTATCGTCGAAAGAGGGCTTCGAGGATTAATAAATCGTATTTTCCGCTTCCGCTTTATTTCCATTAAATTTAATGCCTGCTAGCACAACACATAAAATCACGGACAATTCACATTTATCAACTCTTCACCTGTGTGCGCAGATATTCAACAATCAGACGCACGGGAAATCCCGTCGCTCCGATATTACGATAAGGCTTCTCTTCATTTGTGTCCGCCATTCCTGCAATATCTATATGCGCCCAAGGCAATCCCTCAACAAATTCACCCAAAAATGCTCCAGCGGTACAGGGCCCGCCTTCCCTGCCACCGATATTCTTCAAATCAGCGACTTTACTTTTCATCTGTTCCAAATATTCTTCGCCACAAGGCAAACGCCAAACTTTTTCTCCGCTTTCAACGCCGGATAATAACAAACTTTTCGCCAATTTCTCATCGTTTGAAAACAAACCCGCATAATGATTTCCCAAAGCAATCACACATGCACCCGTTAGCGTCGCCATATCTATAATCGCTTTAGGCTTCATTTTGGCAACGTAATTCAACGCGTCAGACAATATCATTCTGCCTTCAGCATCCGTATTCTGAACCTCAACTGTTTTACCGCTATACGTCCTAATAATATCTCCGGGACGATAACTTGTCTGCGACGGCAAATTTTCCGCTGACGGAATTAACCCTATTACATTGAGTTTTAATTTTAACCTCGACACTGCTTCCATTATTCCGAGAACAGCGCAGCCGCCACATTTATCAAACTTCATCGCTTCCATTCCCGACGACGGCTTAATGCATATTCCCCCGCTATCAAACGTTATCGCTTTCCCCACAACAGCTACATCAGGAGTTTTTTTGTCCCTATTTCCCTGATATCGCAATACAATCAAACGGGGCTTATTAGCTGAACCGCTTCCAACCGCTAATATCGCATTCATTCCCAGCTTCGCCAATTTCTTCTCATCAAAAACCTGACAATTCAGGTCCCATTTACGTGCCAGCTTTTGTGCCTCTTTTGCCAACGTCGCAGGATTTATCTCATTGCCAGGCTTATTCGCTATCATGCGCGCCTGATTCTGACTCTCACCGACAATCACTCCAACATCACAGCCAGCTTTCAGCTGCTTCGCTACAACACCCGAAGATTCCACAATTATAATATCCATCTTCCCGATTTTTGTGCCCGATACATTATCGGAACTCGAAACATAATCCTTAAACGCATATCTGCCTACAATAGCGCCCTCTGCTATCGCCTGCCCCAATTTCTCATACCCAAACTTTTTTCCTGCCAAGGCATGCAATAACAAGCTACATTTTTTCGCACCTACTTTTTCTCCTGTTTTGGCAGCAATGCCCGCAGCCTCTCGCAAAACATTCAGCTCAAATTTATTTTTATCACCTAATCCTACAATCAATAATCGTTTACTTGCCAATTTGCCCTTAGGATACAACAACAACGTCTCATTAGCCTTGCCTGAAAAATCCCCCAATCGAATAAGCTCGCCAATTATTCCCCCCGATGCATCGTCTATCATCTTATATTCAGCAGGCAACTTTTTTGTTTCAGCGAACAACCCCAACACCAAAAGTTCGCTCTTATAATTTTCCGCTGACACATTCGCTACCGTTACAACCGTTTGATTTACATTTTTTGCCATCGCTTTTTCCTCTCGGAAGATTTTACCGTCAAAAAAGTTTCCCTAACAACAATCCGCTCAGCAATAATTTTAACGAATCGGAGTACGAACTTCACCCCTAAAAATAACGAAATTTACGCTTGACAAAATACCCCGCAACGATACATTATATTATTAACGTCCGGGAAGAGAGAGTTACACTCTGTTTTCGGGCGTTTTTTATTTGCCACGATAAACAAGAATTATCAAAGCAAAATCAAATACAACATAAATAAACGAATAAATAATGAACAAAATAAATTTCAAAATAATTATTATAGCTGCTGCTATTATCGCAACGACGAAACAGCTATCCGTTGCTTCGCTAATCTATAATCCCTCAAACAAACATTATTACGAATTGATTTCCGACAATCTGGATTGGGAAACCGCAAAACTTCAAGCACAAACTCATTATTATCAAAACGTACAAGGACACTTAGCTACGATAACAAGCTATTCGGAACAAAAATTTATAGAAAACAATGTCCCGATAACTTCCGGAACCTGGCTAGGAGGATTTCAACCCGAAGGAAGCCCCGAACCGAACGGAAATTGGCAATGGGTTACAAACGAAACTTGGAGCTATACAAATTGGCTTGCAGGCGAACCGAACAACGCGGGAAACGAAGATTATCTTACAATTTACAGTAACGGCGGATGGAACGATGTCCCGGGCGACTGGGCAAGACCTTATCTTATCGAATATGATACACCCGAACCTGTAACTTATATCTTCCTTCTTATAGGCAGCTTTCTCTGTACAAAGAAAAGACGTACCTGAATATATTATTTATCACTCGTTTTCCTCTTACAACAACCCCCTTTAATCTATCTAACAACTCAAAAATCATTAACTCGAAATATCTTTCCCTACTCTGCTGTTCGAAATTCCATATTTCTTAACCTACGCAGCTGTATTACCGTAAATCCGATAAGCATCAATCCTAAAATCCAAGCCATAGCTGTTGCAATTCCGAATTTCAAATAAAAGAAAGCTGTATAAAAAATATGTAAACCTGCTACTTCCGTAGCTCCGTAAGGTGTGTAAGGGCCCCCGCCCGTCATCGCCAATATAAAATTGGCACTTTGAAAAGATGCT
>CAZKNI010000276.1:0-6530 GCA_964554055.1 uncultured Phycisphaerae bacterium
TTTGACAGGACAATGAAAACGTCAAGTATGGAAACGCTTGATAAGGATTCTATAAACAAAAGGCTTCCGGAAAATCTTAAAACGATAAAGCTGTTGTTGGAAGCGAATAGCGAAGATTGGGCAGCGCTGAATGCTTCTCGCATTTCGGTATCTAAAAGAGCGAAAATTAAAGAAAGAATAGCAAGAAGAAGGCGTAAAGCGGTTACTCTTTTGGAAGAGCTATCTTTGCGGACGAGCAGAGTTGTGCCTGCGATGAAACGTCTTGAAAATATCTGCGATAAGATGAAAATTCTCAAGCAACGTATCGAAGAAGCACAAAAAAGCAAAGATGTGTTTCCGGAAGAGATAGAAGCAATGAAAGAAGAGTTGCAGGGATATCAATCTTTGGTTTTGGAAACACCCGAAGAATTGGAAGAGAGATTGTCGCAAATTAGGCGAGTGTATGCTGAATATGAGTCTGCCAAACAAAAGCTTTCCGGAGGAAATTTGAGGCTTGTCGTTTCGATTGCAAAGAAGTATAGGAATCGAGGATTGAGTTTTCTTGATTTGATTCAAGAAGGCAATACGGGTTTGATGAGAGCAGTCGATAAATATGAATACAGGCGCGGGTATAAGTTCAGCACATACGCTACATGGTGGATAAGGCAAGCAATTACTCGTGCGATTGCGGATCATGCACGAACAATTAGGATTCCCGTACATATGATTGAGACGATGTCGAAGCTTAGGAATGTAAGCAAGAAATTGCTCAATGAGCTTCATAGAGAACCTACAATCGACGAGATTGCCAAAGAGGCTCGTATGCCTGTTTCTGAAGTTAGAAGAGTGATGAAAATAGCAAAGCATCCGATAAGTTTGGATAGGCCTATCGGTGATAGCGATGACAGCTATTTCGGTGATTTTATAGAAGACGAAACAGCAGAGTCTCCGGTATATTCCGCAACACGCGAGATGTTGAAAGATAAAATCGAATCGGTATTGAAGACTTTGACGTATCGTGAACGTGAGATTATTAAGCTGAGATACGGCATAGGCGACGGATATACATATACTCTCGAAGAAGTCGGAAAAATCTTTAAGGTAACACGTGAGCGTGTTAGGCAGGTTGAAGCGAAGGCATTGAAAAAACTTCAGCATCCTGTTCGTGCGAGAAAGCTTAAAGGTTTTATAGATGATAATCCGGCACTTGTAACTAATGAAGATGAAGAATATATAGACGAGTAATTTTTTCCGAGCTGAGGGAATTTTATTGCTAAATTTGAAAAACCCGCATGTGTTTAGAGATATGCGGGTTTTTGATTTTCTCAACAAGAGCTCTGTTGTGTAGCTAAAATTTAACAAAAAGACTGAAAAGTGAATTAAGGGAGTTTTCGCATGTATGAGTTTCGTAACAGAGTATATTTGGAAACAGAAGGGATATCTAAAATAGACTTCGGGGCGAATAAAGTGTATGAAATAGCTCCCGCTTCCGAATTTGGTGGCAGAGATGAGTTGCTAAGTCCTGAAGATATGTTTGTAGGAGCTGTTAATAGTTGCCTTATGATGACGTTTTTTTATTTTATTAACAAAAGCGGAATTAGCCTTGTATCTTATGAAGCTAGCGGAAAGGGAATTGTGGAAAAAGGTAAAGACGGGCTGAAATTTACAGCTGTAAATATTGAGGCGATAGCTGTCATTGATTCGGAAGAATTGACGGAACAGATTAAAAGAGCGGGCGAATTAGCGGAAAAGTATTGCCTTGTTAGCAAGTCGCTTGCCTGTGATGTACAATATGATTTGCAAATTAAAGTAAAGAAGTAAATTTGGCAAAGATGGCGAACGGGCGATGAATGAGAGTGAACAAAAGGGAAAATTAGGAATAGGACTT
The DNA here is from genome assembly GCA_964554055.1 of uncultured Phycisphaerae bacterium. Classification (GTDB taxonomy): domain Bacteria; phylum Planctomycetota; class Phycisphaerae; order JAAYCJ01; family JAAYCJ01; genus S014-18. The sequence goes on from CAZKNI010000276.1 coordinate 1,868, forward strand.
GTAAATGTGTTCGTATTAATTAATGGGAAATGATTTGTCGTTTTTGTCGGATTTTTTGCGATTCGTTATTTGCCGTTTCAAAATTCTGTAGGCAGCTGTCAATAAGTTGTTTTTTACGAAAACTTGATAAATGACTTTGTGCGGCGGAACATAATGAATTTTTTCGTCAATGAATTTTCCGTCTTTTATGACGCCTTCAGTTGTAAAAATTGGAACTCTGCCTTGTCCTACGGAGCTCCAATATTGGCTTTCGAATCTTGCTAATAGGTCAACGCCAACTTCATATTTTACTCTGCCATCAGGATATGAATCTCCTTCGATATATATGTTCCAAGGCTTGCCTCGATATATCATGTTATTGTGTATTCGTCCGTCAGCTGTTTTGTAAAACCAATTTCTCATTCGCGAAAAACGATATTTCGCAAAATTTAACTGAGGGAATATTTTTGTTACCCAGTCGGGAGCTGCTTTTCCTATCATGTATCCGTCAATAAAAATCATTTCTCCGTTGCCTACCGGATTGTTTGGAGCTGTCGAAGTTCGGAACATTTTGAATTTGTAGCTTTCGTTTATCGAAATTCTGCCCGTAATTTTTAGGCCAGGAAAGAAATTTTCGACAAGTGGCTGTAATGAAGGGTTCATTTTAAGGTTGTAAAGCTGATTTTTTAAGATAATAGTCGGATTTTCCTGCGATAAATCAGCTGAGATGCTTCCCTTAATCATGCCGTCAGAAAGTTTACCCCAGAAGTTAACAATAGCTTTTTTGTTTTCCGTTATAAAAGCTTTGCAAATGAGATTGTTGATATTGTGTGTTACATGTTGAGAATAATCGGTGTATAAAAATATTTTCGAATTGAAATTTATAAGCAGGCTCGACTTTTCCGCCCATCTAAAGAGAGGCTGAAGTTTTCGCATGAGTATAATTTGTTTTTCATATGAACGGTTAGGTTTAGGTTGCGTAACGGGAAGGGAATTTGCCGGAGCGAGTTTTGATGTATTCGTAGCAAATTCGCTTATTATAAAGCGTAATTCATCTAAGTCGATATGGGGGCTTATAAAATCGGAATATCCTATGAGTCCGCCCGTTTTAGCGGCAAAACTTTGCCAGTTAGCTTTTAACGATGTGCTTCCCGCTAAGAAATTTAGCTCGTCGCAAGATATGTGTTCGTTCGAAAAAGTAATTTTTCCGTCGAGAGCAAACGGGTGTTGCTGTATTTTTCCCTTTATGTTGTCGAATTCTATAAATGAAAGTCCGAATTTTGTTGTTTTATTATTATAATCTAAGTTTATGTTTGCAGACATGCTTCCGGTGAGAGATGTTTGCTTAAGAATAGGTGAAAATTTTTCGAATGTTTTTAAATTTAACGGGTATAAAATGGAATTCAAAGAAGCTTGAGTAATGTTTAATCTATCATAGGCTGACCAGTTGATTTTGCAGTATCCGGTTGCTTTTGCACTTAACGGATTAAAAGTTAAATTCATTTGTTCGATGGAGCAGAACCAAGAATTTGGATTTTGGCTATCCGGTAATATGAAAATATTTATGTTTAGTGTGCCCTGTGTATTTTTTGGCTTAAAGAAGCAATTTTTTATGTTTACGGACAATTGTTTTAAATCACCGGTTAAATGTGCACGCAATTGAGAGTCTTTCGAGTGTAACTCTATGTTGAATGTGCTGTATCCGTCAGCATTATATTTTTTGCATAAATAGGCTAATTGGGGAGAAATTATTTTAATCTGCTCGTCAGCTTGCAATTTTCCGGTGAGTTTGGCATCAAAGAATTTTATCGGGCTTTTTCGGAAAGCAATCCAGGGTTCTGCGCCAACCAATTTTAGCCAATTATCTTCGGAAATATTGCTTAATTTCAGGCTACCTTTTTCGAGATTAATCAAATTATTCGCGAGTCGAACTGTCATAGGTGCAAATGTATATGTTTGTAGGTCATTTGATTTATCTATTTTGACACTTAAGCCGCCTTTTATTGTAGCGGGGATTTTGTCGGCTTTGATTAACTTGTTTTTAATTGTAACATTTGTGTTTGTTGCATCTATATTCCAATTTAGAGTGGAGACGGAAGGATTTTTTGACCAGTTGAAGGCACAAGAAAATTGCCCTGTAAGTTTTGCTTCCTTTCCGATTTGCTGTTTTAGTTTAATAAGCGGGGCAATAGCTTTTGTAATTTCGTTGACGTTTAAGGCAAAATGGCCTTTATAATGAGTTCCTTTGTTTTGCCATTTACTTACTTGCGCTTCGGTTGTTATTCCGGAGCTGTTGATGTAGGCGGAAATCTTATGTTGCGATTGTTTTTGATTGTATTTGTAATCGAGAGTTATGCGTAGCGGTTGACCTATTTGCTTTTGAAATTGCTCGGGTAGATTGAATGTTGCTTGGGTTGCATCGACTCTTGCAAATGTTCTGTTTTTGTTGATGTCCCAGCGCTGATTGCGTATAACAAATTGGCCAACATTTGCAAGATCAAGTTTAATTGTGCCAGCGAATTTGTTTCGTATATTTTGTTGTTGTAAAAGTGGCGAACAATCTATTAATGTTTCGCTATTGTCTATTTGTAAGCCTATGTCACTTATTAAGTCAATGAACGTTGATTTCGGAGTGTTTTGTTTTTTCCAGAAAGACCAAATTAGTTTTGCCGGTCTGTTATATGTTTTTATGTTCAATTTGCCGCATTTTACATCCAATAGAAATGACAGTTTTCCATATTCGCTTTTCCAAGGCCAATATGTTTTAAAGCTGAGCGAGAAATTTTGGTTTTTCGGTTTGACGTAAAGATTTTTTAGTTTTAACGTGCTGCCTTTAGCCATCTGTATTTTGAGTTCGGTGCTAGCAATATTGTTTTGCCCCGTGTAATCTATATTGATATCGGTTGTACCCGAAAGATTGAGTTGTTCGAACAGTTTTTTAAGAGGGATTATCTGTTCTGTAAGCGATTCAATGCGTTTTGTGTGTATATTAAATTCTATTTGTCCGAGATTACGCGCTCTTGTTATCCATGATTCGAAATTGTCATCAGCGTATATTCTCGGAAGCCTTGCAAAGCCATCGATAGCTAATTGTCCGAACTTAATGTCAAATCTTTTAACGGTCATCCAAGGCCAATTTGATGTGTTTGCTTGTAGATTGATTTTTAAATTTGCAGGTTGTCCGACCAATTTCCGAATTATTCCGTCAGTTTGAAATTCGGCGTTGTTTGCGTTAAGTGAAGCTTGCAATGTATATGTTTGATGTCGTATTTTACAATTAATATCAAAGTTGCAATACCCTGCAAGTTTAGAATTATTGTCTCTGTCGGGAAATAAAAGAGATGCCAATTTTGTATCGAATGTTCCCGATACTTGAAGATTGCTTTCCGCGAGAACAGCGTTGTCAAAGTCAAGATTGAATTTGCTTGTCAATTTTACAGACGAACTTTCGATGTCTAATCGACTCATGTCAATATTGCCGGCTAACGGGTCATATTTTCCTATACTTGTAATGTCAAGTTTTTTGAATTTGGTGTGTGAATTGTCTTTTCTTTGTATATTGAGCTTGTTAAAGATTGTGTGTAAATTCCATTGTACTTTAAAATCCGGAAATATTGTGAATGTCAAGTTGCCGCTGCTCGTGCCGTCAAGACTTGTTAAGCTTAGCTGAGTAATTTTGTGAAAACTTAAAGCTCTGAGAGATAATTCTCTCCAATTGATTTTTATTGTGCCAGCGAAAATTTTTTGTCCCGCTGATTCAGCGATTCTCAAATTACCGTTTAATGCTATTTTTCCTGCAAATTGTCTTGAAGCTGTTTGCGAGGGCAAGAAACCTATTCGACAGTGTCCGTACCATTGAACGCTTTGATTCGACTGTTCGCCTATAATTTCGAGCCAAGGAAAAGTAAGAAGAGTTTTTGTGTTATCTCTAAATTTTATAGAGAGATTTAATCCTTCAATTTGTATTCTTTTGGCGGGAAGAATAAACGATTTGGATTGATTGCTTTGATTTCGAATTAGCGGTAGATACCCTCTTGTTTCCGAGAGTTCGATATTTAATCCTGTAATACGAATGTAGCTGAATTGATGTGTAATCGCTATGTCAAATAGGTTTATTGGCATTTGTAAGCTGTTTATGTGAATAATGCTTTTGGATTCGGAATCATTTAGAGTTAACTCATTGAGTTTGAATCCGTCAATCCAGCTGAATGTAGCAGCTTTTATATGTGCTTGTGAATTTGTTTTATTAGATATATATTGTGAAAGTTTGGCTGCGAGATATTGAGAAGAAATTATGTAGGGTAAAATTATAGCGAATAGGATAATCGTACACGGAATATATAAAACCAAAACGAATTTTAGGTTTAACAACCTGTTACGTTTGTTTTGTATGGCATTGCGATTTGTATTTGATGTATTTGTCATTCTTACTTTAATCTTCGATGCGATAATCTATTTGATGTTCTCCTCGTGCCTGTCGTTCACTTTTTCTAAGAGAGAGAATAAGCTCAATTTCGCCTGTATTTTTGTTTAACTGACGGGCAATATCAACGATGTTTTTGCCTTTGTCCGCAAGTTTATAAATCATTGCTCGTTCAGGGTCTATTCTTTCCGGTTTTTCATCTTTGTTTTCGTTTTCTTGTTGTCTTTTGAATTTGAATTTATTTCCAACGGAATCGATTTC
>CAZKNI010000277.1:0-2943 GCA_964554055.1 uncultured Phycisphaerae bacterium
GCTTGCATTTTAGCCATAAGAGATCAGGTCCTCCCGCCAACAATCAATTACAGAGAACCCGACCCGGAATGCGACCTTGATTATGTCCCTAACAAACCCCGAAAGGCAAAAGTCAAAACTTGCTTGAGTAATTCTTTTGGCTTCGGCGGACAAAACGATACAATTATAATCAAAGCATACGAGGAATAATGCGGAGATTATCGATTTGACATCAATTTGCAACAATCTGCTAATTGCAACATCGCAACAATGGTCTGTTTACGAATTCATCGTCCGCAACTGGGCAATGCTAACAATCATTGCAACAGTCATCGCGACAATAGGAATATGCACACTTGTCATAGGCAGATATGTTAAAATAATGCTAAATATTCTTAAAGATACGCCCCCTCCGCTCGCAATGGGGCCAATGGATTTTCAACGTATCGAAGGGCAAATTGTCAGATTCCGCGCATTCGACGGAACATCACTTAGAGGAATGTTTCTTTGGGCAAATCAATCCGTTCCTCGTAAAGGAATCATCATGTTCTGCCATGAATTTTCTTCCGATATGTACAGCTGCGCCCGATATTGTCGTCAATTTCTGGATGTGGGATATGATATATTCACTTTCGATTTTAGAGGACATGGCGAATCTTCTTCCGAAGAAGGATATCAGCCAAGACAATGGGTATCCGACAGAGAAATAGATGATACACTCGGCGCCATTGCATTCGTCGAAGATTATCTTGAATCACAAAATCTTCCGATTGAATTGGGCATGTTCGGTATTTCACGAGGTGCCGGAGCCGCTATTATCGCATCAATGCACAATCCCGCTATAAAAGCTATCGTTACCGACGGGCTATTCAGTACCGATTTGACAATCGAAGCTCTTATGAAAAAATGGGCGAGCATATTTGCAAAAGTACGATTTGTATACGAAAATCATCCGCCAATCTTTTGGCGATTTTTACGATGGGTTGTTTTCATCTTCGTACATCGACAATTCAATTGCTATTATCCTTCTGTCAAAAAGGCACTGATACACATGACGCCTCGACCGATTTTCATGATTCACGGACAACGCGACAGTTACATTTCTACGGAACAAGCCAAACATTTATTCAGCTTACTCAAAGAACCTAAAGAACTTTGGATTGTTAAATCCGCAAAACACAATCAAGCTGTCATTGTCGAACCCCAACAATATAAACAAAAAACAATAGACTTTTTCGATAAATATCTCGCACACTCCGATACTGCTATTGACTCTATAGATAACTTTTCCGAAAATGCAAGCGATTCCTCTAACAGCTGTAATATCAAAAATATTGACAATTCAAACGTAGCAAATCAAAACATTGCGCGAGGAGCTTAAGCTATCTATGTATCATAAAGCAATAGCAAAAATTGCAGCTATTTCCGCAGGAAGACAACTTAACAAATTCCTTGAAGCAACGAAAAACATCAAACAAATTCAAGACAATTTGCTAAAACGCCAACTCGAAATCATTGCTAAAAGCGAATTTGCCTTTGATAACAATCTACAACACATTGACAATTATCAAGATTACAAAAAAACTCTCCCTATACAAACATACGAAAATTTCAAACCCTATATTGAAAAACTCAAACAAGGAAACTTGTCCGCTCTATTTAGCCCTTCACAAAAATTAATTATGTTCGCTCTCACAAGCGGAACAACAGCTCAGCCGAAATACATTCCGGTAACGAAATCTTTCGTCTCCGATTATAGGCGAGGCTGGAATATCTTCGGGCTAAAAGCTCTTTTGGATCACCCGAATGCATTCATGAAAAAAATTGTCCAAATAACAAGTCCCGCTCACGAAATTCAGACGCCAGCTGGACTTTGGGCAGGAGCAATAACAGGATTGCTTGCTCAAACTCAAAAATGGATTGTCAGAAAATATTACATAACGCCCCTATGCGTTGCGGAAATAAAAGACCCTATATCCAAAATGTACACAATCGCACGACTCGCCTTACCCGAAACAATCGGATTTATCAGCACCGCAAATCCCTCTACAACACTCAGATTCGCTAAAACAATCGAGCAATATGCGCAAGAACTTATTCGAGACATACACGACGGTTCATTTAATCCGCCAAACAAAATAAATGATAATATTATAAAAATCTTAAAAGCAAAAAAATTGATTGCACCTAATAAAATCCGAGCAAAGCAACTCGAAACAATCTTAAAACAAGACGGAAAGCTCACACCGAAAAACTGTATGAACATCGGATTCCTTGCAAACTGGATGGGAGGAACGCTAAAACTCTATTTGCAACGCTTCGACGAATATTTCGGTAACATTCCCGTAAGAGACATAGGCCTATTAGCCAGCGAAGGAAGATTCAGCATTCCGATAGAAGATAACACTCCTGCCGGAATACTCGAAATAACTTCGAACTTCATCGAATTCATCCCCGAACAAGAACACGATAACAAAAACCCGACTGTTCTGCTGCCACATCAAGTTAATATCGGAGAAAATTATTTCATCATTTTCAGCAACGCGACAGGACTCTGTCGATATGATATAGGCGACCTTGTCAGAATTGTCGATTTTTACAATCAAACACCTATAATAGAATTTTTAAACAAAGGCTCGCACATTAGTTCTATTACGGGAGAAAAACTCACCGAACGACAAATTGTCGAAGCTGTCGAATTGCTCTCCCGAAAACTTCATACAAAAATAGAAAACTTTCAAGTCAAACCAAAATGGGATGAACAACCTTATTACATTTTGATACTCGAACAGTCCGACGCCAAAAACGATTTGAAAAAAATAGCTAAAACCTTCGACGAAATCCTGCAAAAAATCAACATAGAATATCAAAGCAAGCGAGCTTCACACCGCTTAAGCCAAACACAAATAGAAATCGTACCTGACGGCTATTTCAGAAACGAAGACATTAAAAAACTCTCTTCAT
>CAZKNI010000278.1:0-2816 GCA_964554055.1 uncultured Phycisphaerae bacterium
ACATTAATGAAAAATCTGGAACAGCGAAACGCTGATTATGCCCAAAAGCATAATTTGGATTTTTGGATAGACAAAATAAAGCTTGTTAGCTGTCCCCCGTTGATTCCTCCGGAACAGCGAGACAGTTTCTTTAAAGATGACGAATATAATGGCCCGACAGATCCGTTAACGGGAGAACCCTTGATAAATGATACGTGTTTTACAATAACTTGCGTCGTTCATTTGGGAAAACCCGAAGATAAAGCTAACTCACAGGCAAATAATTCTACACCGGACAATTCTTCCGGCAAAAAACGTAGCAAAAGACGCTCCAGACGTTCAAGAAGAGGTTAAGCAATATGGAATTTATAAAGAAAAATCTGATTGTGCTTGTTTGCGGTGCGATAAGCATTATATCCCTGATAGCTATTTTTATAGGTCAAGCCAAAATAGCATCAGCCAAAGATGCTCTTGCTCAGGCGCAAAAATATATTGATACGATAAATTCATTGCAGCGTGGCGTTCCGGTAACAACGCCCGACGGAAAAACATTGAATCTGATTCCTACAAAAGAAGCTATTGAGAAACTCAAAGAAATATCCAATCTTTACAAAGCACAAGGATATCAAGCGTTAGGAAAGGCTCTTAAAATTAATATAGGGTATGACCCTAAATCACACAAAACAAGAAGACAATTATTGTTAGACGGTATTTTCCCGGAGCCTGTTACTCCTGATAAGCCGTTTATGTTTGCAAAAATATATAATAAGTCTCTTGCAAATCTGCTTACGAAATTACATGCAGGAGATGCTCCGAGCGACGAAGATATTGAACGGAATTATGAAATTGTTGCTCAGGATTTGGGCTTTTTAGCGGAAGAGGCAGCTGGCACACAACAAGGAGAGGAAGGCAAAGGAACAAAAAAGAAATATACCGAAGAAGATTTGAAAAAAAGCGCTATACAAAAAGCGATTATAGAAAAAGCTAATAGCATAAAAATATATTGCACGACAGATGCTTTGGATATAATTCAAGAAGCATATACGAGCAGTTCGGGGCAACCCCCGCTTACGGAAGATATGTGGTGGGCACAACTCTCTTATTGGCTTCAGACAGATATAATAGATGCTATTAATCAAACTAATTCGAATTCCAAAAATGTTATTGAATCGCCCGTTAAAAGAATTCTCGAAATTAAAATGATGCACGGATATGTTACACCCGAAGGTTTTATTGGCAGAGACGACCCCGGATTGCCAGACAGTTTTACGGTAATGGCGGGCAATAAATATTACGATGTTGTTAGGTTTTCGATTACGGTTATTATCGATGCGAGAATGATTCCGCTGTTTATCGACAGTTTGTATAAAGAAGGGTATTATACAATGTATCTTTGCAACATAGAGTCAATTGATTCTCTTGAAAACATATCTCGTCAACGAAATCAGTCGGGAACTAAAGATTTATATTATTACGGTCCGTCTCCGGTTATAAAATTTACATCCTATTGGGAGACGTATTTATTACGTGATTTTTATCATTGGGGCATAATCGGCTATGATGTAAATCCCAAAACCGGAAAGACTCAACTAATATTGTATAACGGAAACAAAGTTGAAGTTGATAACATAGAAGACAGAACAAAATTGCAAGGACTGATGCCTAAATCAATAAGGCAGCTGCTCACGGGAGAAGGAGCTGAAGAAAATTCGTCGCGTAAATCACGCAGAAAAAGAAGAAGGTAAACTTTCGTTCGGAGAATAATAAATATGCCTGCAATAAAAATTAATCCCATAGAACAACACTTTGAAAAAGGAATCTTTGGAATAGGAGTCTTGATTTTCTTATATACCTTATTCGCTTATACAATATCATCTCCTACAAGTATATTAATAGAGATGAAGCAGGCTAAACCCGGCGAAGCATATAAGATTGTTCTCGAAAAGGCAAAAGCCCTTGAAGCAAAGGCTTCTCAACAAAAATGGCCTAATATTGCGATTCCCAAATCAGACTTGGCTTCTTCCGGCGAATTAAAATGGACAGGCTTATCCGACATCAAGCCGTTGCCTCCCATCGTAAGGCTGAATAAAGAATTAAAAAATCCCGAAATAGCAATTTTCGATATTAAGAAAAAATACGAATTGCCCAAAGTTGTCGAGCCTGAAAAATTGGCAATCGTACAGGGACGAAGTACAATCGATTTGGAAAATGATACCGAATTACAAGATTTCTTGAAAGTTTCCGAGAGTAAAATTGATATAAGTTGGGTAACAGTAGCTGCTCAACTTGACTTGGAAAAGCAACGGAAATTTCTTAGCGATTTGCCCGAACAACTTGAAAAAGAGCCAATTTTTATTCGTGTTGAATTACAACGCGCCGAGATTGATAAAAGCGGACATACCGGAAAATGGGAAAACGTACCCATACCTTACGGTAAAGACCTGATAATTCCCCCTAACGAACCTTTAACGGTTAAATCGATGTCGGAATTACGCAGAATACGAAATGACTTATTCTCGCAAACGGAAGCATTCGAAATGGCAGCACTTCAGCCAATGTTTCCGTCTGTACTTGCAGGCAAAGAATGGACAGAGCCACTGCTTCCCGGAGAAAAGCCTAAAGCACTTAAAACGAAATCTAAGAAGCGCTCAATGCCGAAACCGAGTAAATCCGTTCCCCGACAAAGGCCGGTGATGGGAGGCCCGGGTTTTGGCGCTCCGGGAGAATTAGGCGTTCCGGGTGGAGCGAGACGAACAGGTGCAAGAGGCAGAGCAATGGGAGGCGGATTAGAAGGTCATCGTGGCGCTCGTGGCGGTGCGGGAGCAGCACGAAAAGGT
>CAZKNI010000279.1:0-4158 GCA_964554055.1 uncultured Phycisphaerae bacterium
GCTGCGAAATGTTATTCGTTTTGTTTTAAAGTTTATTCGCGGAGAATGATTTTCGCTGTCACAGTGTCTTTCGCCGCGAGCAAAAACGGGCTGTGCCCGTGCCTGCGTCATTGCGAGGAGCTAAGTCCGCCAACTGGCGGAAAGCAATCTTTCGGTTTACGTTCAACAGTTTACAGCTTACGTTCTTACGCCCGTGCCCGCGAATAAACTCAAAACAAAAATAGTTTTTCTTGGCAATAAAAAAATAATTTACTTGACGATTAATCAAAAACAAGGTAAGCTACATTTGTATTTTATTAGGAGGCATAAGGAACCCAATCCCACATCTGCGAATCCATTTTTTAGGGAAAGCTAGTCTTATTTTTTTATTTTGAGCAAAAGCTCGGAAAGGAGAAAGGAAAATGAAAGCTCTTAACATCACAATTTGTTGTACTCTTGTTGCTGCCGGATGTATCTTTACTGTTAATCAAGCCCAAGCTACTCCCTCATTATTCGACGGACATTATTACGAATTTGTTGAGGTTACCGACCCTTATTCCGGCGACAATAACACATGGGCAACTGCTAAAGATTCAGCTGCTTCACGTTATTACAATGGCTGGCGAGGTCATTTAGCTACTGTTACATCCCAAGCTGAAAATGATTTTCTTTATAGTTTAATTTCCGTAAATTACACGACTTTTACAGGCTCATGGCTCGGCGGAAAATATCCCGAAGGTTGGCTTGTAGGTCCGGAATCGGGACAGCCTTTTACTTACACCAATTGGGGCGGCACCGAACCTAATAACGATGGCTACGCATATATGAATATTGGTGCACAATGTGGAACAATCGCCACCAAACAATGGGCTGACGCCCTTAATGGCATTCCGGATGCTATCAGCGACCCTGTTATAGGCTACTTCGTTGAATACGAAGTTCCCGAGCCTACTTCTATTTTGCTTGTACTCACTAATCTTATTTTAATATCTACATCTCGGCGTACCGGAAAGCAATAAACATATAGAAAATCCTCTTTTGTGCTGCGTTCGCTATATCGCTTTGCAGGGCAAATAAAAACTTAAAACCGGAAAAATGCAATATCTAAAATAAGCGTCTGAACGCAAACTTTAGCACTTAGCGACCGCAGCACATCTTAAAATCAGGAAGCAAAAAATCCAATATTCGCTTAGCTATCATATCGCGATTAAATTGCATTTCAGCTAATTTACGTGCGTTAAGGCTCATCGTCTTGCACAACTCGGAATTCTCGTATAATTTTATTATATTCGCTCTAAACATTTCCTCATCAAAATCGTCAACCCCCAAGCCCGCACCGTACTTTTCCAAAATTTCTTTCTGCCAGCCATCGTAATTTAACAACACAGGCAAGCCGGCAGCAAGATAATCGAAAAATTTGTTCGCACTGTTATATTCAAGTTCCTTTATTCTATCGACGCTAACGAGTCCGACATCAACAGCCGAGAGAACCTCCGCAAGATGATGTTTTGCCATCGGCTCAATAAATTCAACATTTTTTATATTATTAAGCCTGACAAGTTCGAGTAAATGCGACTTTTCCCTTCCTTCACCTATAAAAACAAATATTATTCGCTCACCGAAATCAGCTTTCAGCCGTTTCGCTTGCTCAATTATCCGATAAAGACCGTTAACTCTACCCATCGCACCGGAATGAACAATAACGAATCTATCCAGCCAGCTGAATTTTTTGCGCAATGCTTGTCGCTTATCGATTGAAGCGGGCTTGAACAAATTGATATCAGCACAATTCGGAGCAACGATTGTTTTCTCGGGCTTGTTTGTTATTTTATCGATATAGGTCTTCATATCGGGCGAGAGCGCAACGATGCCTTTTGCGTGCCTATATATATATCGTTCGAAGCTGAATAACGCTTTTTTTATTATCGGATTTTTTATAATACCCAGAGCAATCGGCACGAGCGGCCAAAGGTCGCGCACTTCGAAAACAAAAGGAACTTTATGAAATTTATATTTCAAAATTGCAGGAATAGCAATTGTTAATGGCGTACTTGTTGCATAAATCAAATCGACATTGTCAATTTTTAATAGCGTTTGCGTCGCTGATATGGAGAATTTCAAAAATGACTTGATGCGCGACGAATAGCTCATCGTCTGATGATATTCAGCATCGACAACAAGCACTTCGATATCGTCTATTATCAATTTGCGAAGATTTCGACTTATCCGCTCAGCTTCAGCCAATTCCCTATCCGTAAGCTGAGCGGGCGATGTGATAATTGTTACATCAATGCCAGCTTTTATCCAGCGTTTGGCAAACTCATAGCTTCGCGTACCCGTTTTGCCTTGAGGCGTTGCAAAATATTGATGTAAATATACGATTCGCATATTAGATGTTACTTAGCTTCGGGCTTAAATTGCTCGATAAACTCTATTGTTCGGCGAATTGTCTTTTCCGACGTACGCGGATGCAATGGCAGATTAACAACCTCGTTAGCTGCTCGTTCAGCTTGCGGACACATACCCCAATGATAATGATACAATTCATGCTTTGTTTCGCGAGGATGAAGAGGCGCTTCAAACCAGCTTCCAAGTTCAATACCCGCACCTGCAGCTTGTTCAATTGCTTTCCACTTATCGGCTACTCTTATCGGATATCTGACTAATACAGGAGCCATATAATCGGGAACCTGCGGAATACGCCAACCTCGCTCAGCTAACAATTCATCATACAAGCGCGCCATCTTTTTACGATGTGCGATATTACCTTCGAGTTTTTTTAACTGACGCAAACCCGCACGTGCCTGCACCGTAGAAATACCCATAAAGAAATCTTCTGCCATCTTCGGACGCGCGAGCTCTTCAACCGATGATGAGCCGACAACAATTCCCTTTTTCGTTAGCCAACGGAAAATATTTTGTGCCAATGCCGTCGTTCGGGGATATATAAACGCGCGATAAACAAACAGCTGCAATGCGAGAATAGCAGCTCGTTTCGCCGGAACAGCTATCAGCTCTTTTTCCATAAGCGATTTTATATTATCAGCTATTTGTTTATCATTCGTTATCGCCATTCCCCCAAGTCCGGTCGTAAACGGCTTGTTCCACTGAAACGAAAAATACGAAGCTACCCCGAAGGTCCCGACGAGTTTGCCTTTATACTCACTGCCCAACGCTAAACAGCAATCTTCGATAACGGGAATATTTTTTCGATTTGCAATTTCCATCAATCTATCCATTTCGACCGGATAGCCATAGGTATGAAGAGCGATTATAGCTTTTGTCCGTTCGTTAATTTTTTCTTCGAGCAAATCGAGATTCATATTATAAAGATTAGGTTCAATATCTACATAGATTGGCTTTGCTCCGACATACATTATCGGATTGACATCCATCACGCAGCTATAGCCCGGCAGGATAACCTCATCACCTTCGCCGATTTCCATTGCTTTGAGAATTGCATATAACGCAACCCGACCTTTCCAAAAGGCGAATGCATGCTCAACACCAAATATCTTAGCAAATTCATCTTGATATGCTTTTACCGAACAATTCATTCTTTGCAATACCTCCTATCGAGACATTTTCATTGCCGATGGCTTTTTCATAAACTTTCCTTTGAATATTACAAACCTTACAAGCCCCCACAAAGACCCCAACCCGTATGCAAAATGTAATACAAAGAAAATTATCGGGGCCAACAACGCATATTTCATACCAGACCGCTTAGCAACATCGACAGTACCTGCTATTATGCCTGCCAAATATAAGATAAGCTCCAATGCAAGTATCCACCAAATCGGACGATACAACAATCCGCCAAGAGATAAAACTATAACGGACAAAACAAACATAAGCGGTATTATTTGCCTTAAAGTAGCGGGCCTTTTATGCTTCTGCATTACCCGAATACGCCAAAATCCATATTGGAAATACTGACGCCAAAGTTTGCCAAGCGAGCTACGCGCGAAATATGTACTCTTAATTGCCCGAGAAAGCCAAATCTTACCGCCAGCTAATATTATTCGCAAGTTAAACTCATCGTCTTGATTGCGTACCAATTCCTCATCGAAATATCCGATTTTCTCAACTATCCACTTATGATGTGTTCCAAACGCTAACGTATCAACCCAACCCTCGTAATCGCCAAGCCTAAATCTTGCTCCTCCTACTCCTACC
>CAZKNI010000280.1:0-4770 GCA_964554055.1 uncultured Phycisphaerae bacterium
GGTAAGATTACAAGGGCAGAGTCCGATACGGCGTATGAATCTCGCTGCCTATTTTTACGTGAAAATGTTGAACGATTTTCATGTTATTGTTTGTCCCGCTGATGTAACAAAGCCGTCTAACATTGTCAATGATTATTCTCGTAGGTGGCAATTACTGGATTTTCCGCCCGGTAATGACGGTGGCTGGTCAATAGGCGATACAATAGAAATTCAATCAAGCTATCTGCTGTATGCAGAAGGTTGGTCGAGCAGCCATGTACGCTGGCATGACCCGAATCAGTTTTATAAAAGGGATTATTTTGGAGTTTTGCTGGTTGACGGGCCTTGGTATCCCGGAGCAGATTATGGCGTACTTCCGATGAAGTCGTGGCACGGTGGGATTAATCCCGGGCGTGGGTGGAACGCAGCTGGTATCGGCGGGGAAGTTGTGTGGATTTTGCCCAGCGAAATAAATGATCCTCGAGTAGAAAGCTTTTACTGGTCTAATATTTGGTCGGATAATGCTGATTTATGGAAGGATATGAGTAGAATATTAGGCTATCCTGATGCGTATCCAAGAAGATTTGAAGGGATGCAGTAATACACATTTATCTGTTTATTTATCTGTTAAGGAAAAGTTTTTTGGCGGAGAGCTTGTCTTATGATGAAATTTTTGTTGGCGAGTTTTGTTAATTTTTTGTTGTTGACGGGTTTTGCGTATCCTGCTGAGAATTTCGCACCGATGTTTCCTGAAGACGGATGTTGGGGAGTTGTTGTTCATAAGCCTGACCATATCGGATATGGGACAATAATAGATATGTGTAAGGAAATAGGTGCACAATGGGTAAGGACAAACATTCGATGGTGCAACATTGAGAAGGGAAAACGAGGTCGGTATGACTGGAGTGCTGCAGATGATGTTATTCTGCCTTATTTAAAAGCTAATACAAGAATAATATGTGTATTAACAGTTGAAAACCTTTGTCCGCTTTACAAGGGAGCAGATAAGAGCGTAATGATTGACGCAATTGCACGTTGGATGGGCAAAGTAGCTGAGCGATACAAAGGTAAGGGAATTGTATGGGAAATATCCAACGAGCCTGAAGTTTTTACAATGGGCGGATATTGGAACAATCCACTTACCTATACTCGAATGGCGAGGAAATCAGCAGCTGCTATTAAGGAAGCAGATTCAGATGCGAAGGTCGCAGCCCTTTCCGTAGCTTGGATGGATAAAAGTTTTATTCTAAAATCGTTCCAAGCGGGTCTGCTTGACGATGGAACAATAGATATTATTACGTTCCACGGATATCACCGTAGAACAATTATGCCTGAATCGGGATTGGCGCAAGATGTTAGCTGGCTAAGGAGAATGATAAGAAGATATAACAAAAAGAGACATCATATTATTGTAATCGATTCTGAGCGTGGCTATGCGATGGAGAAATTTCTTTCGCCCAAAGACTGGACAGTCTGGCGGAATATTGTATATACCCGCGAAGAGCAAGCTGCTTATCTTGCGAGACATTATCTGACAGAGATTTCACTGGGTATGGAAATGAGCGTTTGGTATAAGCTCGGATGGGGCGAAAGTGCTTTTTCACTTTTCGAGGGAGGCAAGGACACTTTGATATCTATGGGATATGTTTATAAAAATCTCTCAGCACTGCTACCTGAAAATCCGAAGCTGATATTCAATAAGAGATATCCTGTAGCCCTCGTTGATTTGCCCGATAAGATTTCCGACCCAAATACATTTTTGCGGATGAAATCGTATCTGAAGTCGTATTTGAAACAAGGCGAGAATAGAGAGGTGCTCGTAATAGCGATATGGAATCCGGTCGAGGCATTTGCCGGCAGAATTCTCGAATCAAGGAAACGGATAGGCAATAAGTATTACGAGGCTTGGCGAGCAATTTCACCTTCGGACAGAGTGGAAATTCCCGTAAAAATTAGTGTAGGAAATATGGGCGGAAGAAAAATTGCCAAGTGCTATTTATATAATCTGTTAGCTAAGACTCAAAAAGAGCTTACGAAGCCGTTGCCTATAGAGCTAAAAGATGGGGTGGCGATAACCGATATTTTTGCAGTGGGTCCGATGCCCAAAGTTATTGTTCTCGAATTGCAGCAATGATGTTATGCGTATAATACTTTAATACATTGTTAATTGTTGTTATCGTAGCAAATATAAGTTGTTGTCGAAGAACATTATCTTGCCTTTAGGATATTTCGTTGTGTTTTGCGGAAGCATTTTCTTAAGTTTATCGGGTAATTCAAAAAAGTTTTTGTAACAATCGGAGCGGAACTAATAAATTTTCATTTCATTGTGTTGCTATTAAGATTTATGACGTATGGGGTATAGGGGATGCGGAAGATAAAGATATTTTTAGCATTACGTGCTCAAGTTTGTTGTCATAATTGTGATTAACTCCTATACCCGAGGCTTGCCAGAATTGCATTGAGTATGTAAAATGATGTAGCTATACAATGCGCTTTAGATTTAGCTATTATGTGAGAGCATATTTTATGATGAAGATAAGCCTTATAATCTTTTTTTCGCTTTTATGCGGAACTGCAGTTTTATGGCTTATCTTTAAACTGGTTATTTCGTCCGTGCGACGAAAAATGGAATCGAAAGCTCTTAAGAAATTTAATAGAAAAGATATAATTAAGGCGAGTCCTATTGCGAATTATTTCGGAAGAAAATCAAGAGGAGGATTACAAATCCGGGGCAACGGCGTATTAGTTCTCACAAAAAAAGGATTGTCATTTACAATGGCGTTTCCGGAAAAAGAATATTATATTCCTATTGAAACGATAACAGGTGTTTCGCTGCCGAAATCTTTCAACGGCAGAACGATATTTATGCCTCTTTTGCAAGTGGATTTTATCGAAAATGGCAGGGACGAGTCGATAGCTTGGGCAGTCAAAGAGCCTAAAAAGTGGAAAAAAGCAATCGAAACGCTTCTCGCGAATCAAAAGAGTTGTTCTGCGTCCGAGTAAGGTTTACGAAAAAATTATTACGAAATTGCAAGGATGTTATTCTTTTTTTCCTGTCTTTACAAACTTAATCAATGTGTCGGCATTCATTCCTTCTATGCCACAACGCTTAAGCGTTCTCCCTGTAGCAAAATAATCTTCGCCTGCAATTGTTTGAGCAATGTGAATTGTAGCTTGCATTAATGGCGTAGAAACGCCAAGCTGCTCGCCAAGTTGAGACCAGCAGACAAGCCCGATAGGAACATCTTCCGTTATGTATCTGTTGCTTAATGTTGTAGGGCCTTTTATCGGAGTTAAGCCTCTGCTGCCTTTTATCGTTGACCATAAATCACCTTTCGGTCCGTAATCTACATCTTGCAATGCCTCCGCAAGTGTCATCAGTTGTAGCCCGAGTTTTTTTCCTATTGCAAGCCTTTCAGCATCCAGAGCTTCGAGTACTTTTGCGACGCTGAAAGTTACACCTTCTTCATAATACCAGAATTCGCCTCTGCTGTATTCTATTCTTCCGGCATTCAACAATACGCCAAGAGGATGAATTATCGGGTTTGCATTTGATAATCCAGCTTCAAGTACATCACGTAATGGCTTAACTTGAGGGTATAGGTCTCGCATTATTTCAATAACCGATTCTGTTTTGACAGAAGGAAAAGTTCCCATATAAACTTTTGGCAGCTTATGGAAGACGTTAACGCTTGTAGGCCCTGTTATTCGTGTTGCATAGGGCATAGCGTCCAATTCCGAAATTGTTATATTTTTTTGTATTCCTTGCTTGCGAAATTCCTCCAACATTTCAAGCGAGCCTAAAGTTCCGGGAATTAGCACGAAATTTTGTCCGTCTTGTAGATGTGAAGCTAATAATTTTGCGTAAGGCAGATGTGCAAAAGATGGAACAGCTAATAAAATAATATCACTGTCGGCGATAGCTTGTGCTATATCGCAAGTTGTCTTGTATAATTTGGCTTGACCGGTAACTTTTCCTGTAATTGTAATTGTGTTTGTCTTGAAAATTTCCGATATATTGTCTTTAAATTGTGGCATTTCATATAACGTTACTCGATGCCCTTTAAGAGTCATTTCAGCTGCTATCGTTCGTGCTCCGTGTCCGCCACCTAAAACGGTTATTTTACGCATCATAATTGTTTCTCCGAGACCGATTTTTTAAAGCTAATTGTTTTATCTTTTGATATTAAAATAAAATCGTCGATAAATAAAATAATAATTATTTAATTTGATTGTATTTGAATTTTATACTCATCCGACCAGTTTGACCAGCGAAGATTTTCATTTCTATAACGTACTCTGACCCAATATGTCCCTTTCGGCAATTTGTTATTTCTGATTTTAAGTTTGCAAATATCGACTTTAGCATTATGGTCAACGGGCTTACCAGATTCGTCAACATCATAAATATTTTCTCTGCTTCGTAAAATATCCAATATCGGAGATGAAAAGTCATCTTGATGCAAAGCAATCTGAAATTCCGAATATGATATTTTTCGATTACCCTTATATTTCGAAGCTATTATTAGCACATCACCTTTATTGTCTTGTTTTACGGATAAGATTTTCGGTTTTGCAGGTTTGGATTTATCGAAATTGTCCAAGCAAAATCTATCGATAATTCTGCCCTTGCCTGGCAATTTGCCATTGCCATAAGCGTAAGAAACAACACACATCTTGTGATTTGCAATATCGATATCGACGACGGAATATCCAAATTCGCAAATCGATTTTACGATTTGCGGATAATCGTGCACTTTTCCCGCTTTTGCATTTTTTTTCCAATTACCC
>CAZKNI010000281.1:0-3206 GCA_964554055.1 uncultured Phycisphaerae bacterium
GATATCAATAACTCTAATAATGATAACTTTTGCAGCCCTTCCGAGTATTTGGCCTGAAAAATTTCCATCGTTGAACTCTATCAAGATAGACACGGACCCTGAAAATATGTTACGTAAAGACGAACCCGTTCGCGTCTTTCATGACAAAGCCAAAAAACTCATGTCAATTCATGATATTGTCGTGCTTGGAATCGTCAATGAAAAAAATCCGAATGGCGTATTTAATGTCCGGTCTTTAAAAAATATTTATGAATTAACGAAATATGCCCAAAAACTTGACGGTGTAATCGAAGTTGATTTAATAGCGCCGTCAACTGTCGATAATATAGAACAAGGCGGATTAGGTGTCGTGAAATTTGAATGGCTTATGCCTGTTCCGCCCAAAACGGATAAAGAAGCTCTTGCTATCCGAGACAAAGCCAAACGTATTCCGTTTTTATACGGCACGTTACTTTCGGAAGACGGAAAAGCTATTTGTCTGTATATCCCGATACGGTCGAAAGATTTAAGCTACGAGATATATTCTCAACTGCTGCAAAAAATTGATACAATAAAAGGAACGGATAAATATTACATTACCGGTCTGCCTGTAGCGGAAGATACGTTTGGCGTCGAAATGTTTAAGCAAATGGCAATTTCCGCGCCAACGGCAATGCTTATTATATTTCTGCTACTGATGTATTTTTTCCGAAAATTCGCACTCGTAATCTCGCCTATGATTGTCGCAATGATTTCAGCGATGATGACAATGAGCTTATTGGTCATCATGGGCAAAACAATACATATAATGAGCTCGATGATTCCGATTTTCATTATGCCTATTGCGGTACTCGACTCCATTCATATTCTTTCGGAATTTTTCGACAGATATCAAGAAACAAAAGACAGACGTTCGACAGCTATTAATGTAATGAACACGTTGTTTACTCCTATGTTATATACATCCTTGACAACAGCTGCAGGATTTGCATCTTTAGCCCTTACGCCTATTCCTCCTGTTCAGGTTTTCGGATTATTTGTCGCATTTGGAGTTATGATGGCTTGGCTTTGGACCGTAACTTTCATTCCCGCTTCCGTGATGTTTATATCACCAAAATCACTCGAGAATTACGGTGCTAAAGCAGATGCACAAGAAGATGAACACTCCGCTCTGACGATTTTGCTAAATCGCGTCGGACAATTTACATATAATCGAGCCGGCCTGATTATGATTGTTGTCGCGTTATTGGTAGCTATTGCAATTTACGGTATAACAAAAATCAATATAAACGACAATCCGACACGCTGGTTTACCAAAACACATCCCATCCGCGTTGCCGATTATGTTTTGAATAAACATTTTGGCGGAACATATATGGCTTATTTGCTTTTAGAAGCCCCGCAGGAACAATTTAATTCCGAAAAATATGCCAATGAAGTTATCACAAAGGCTCAAAATTTACCTATAGCTAAAGCAATTTCCGTCAAACTTAAAGAATTCGCTAAAACATCAAAAACAAAAGCTGATTTCCTCGAAAAGTGCAGAAAATATGCGGATGAACAATCGGACAAAGCACCGGATAATTTATTCGACGCATGGAGTAGCTTTGCGGATATTATCGATGCTGAAAAACAAAGCACGGAAATTTTCAAACATCCACAAGCTCTAAAATATATCGAAAAGCTTCAAAAGGAATTACTCAAAACAGGTATTGTCGGAAAATCCAATTCGGTTACAGACATTGTTAAAACGGTTCATCGTGAGCTATTTTTAGGTAAAGAAAAATACTTTATAATTCCTAAAACTCCTAATGCTGTTGCGCAATGTTTAATAATCTTTCAAAGTGGCCATCGGCCTAACGATTTATGGCATTTCATAACGCCCGATTATCAGAAAGCTAATATATGGATTCAGCTGAAGAGTGGCGACAATAAAGATATGCTCGCAGTTGCACGAGACATAAAGGAATTTATGAAAAAAAATCCCCCGCCTTTCAACCTTAATCATAAATGGTTTGGGCTGACATATATAAATGTAATTTGGCAAGGCAAAATGGTAACCGGTATGCTGCAAGCTTTTTTGGGAAGCTTTCTCGTCGTTCTGCTCATGATGACGCTTTTGTTTCGTTCAGCTATTTGGGGGCTTCTGTCTATGATTCCCCTTACGGTAACAATCGGGGCGATTTACGGCATGATAGGATTGATTGGAAAAGATTACGATATGCCAATCGCAGTACTTTCATCCTTGAGTCTCGGCTTAGCTGTCGATTACGCGATACATTTTCTCGCACGCTCACGAATGTTATATCAGACACACAAGACATGGGGCAACACAGCTGGCCCCGTATTTGGCGAACCTGCTCGCGCAATTACTCGAAACGTAATCGTTGTAGGCGTCGGCTTTCTGCCGCTTATCCTTGCTCCGCTCGTTCCATATAAAACAGTAGGGTTTTTCATTTCCTCGATATTGATAACAGCTGGCGTCGGAACGCTTCTTATTCTTCCTGCGATGATTACATTGCTGGAAAAATATGTATTTCCTAAAACTCGACCCTGCTGTTTGATTTGCAACTTTACAACAATGGCTGTCTCGATTATATCCGCTGTTGCGCTTGTAGCTGTGAATACTCATCAGTTCCTCGCTGTCGGCTGGAATATTTTAGTGCCTTATAGCGTCTTGATTATTGTAATTTTGCTAATTATTGCATTTATCGCATCAAGGCGCGACAAATGTAAATGGATTACGGACTCTGAAACATAAGCTAATATTTGATAAAGGAGAAAACGCAATGAAGATATTAAATTCAAAACGCATCGTAATCATTGGAATATGCTCAGCACTCATAGCTGGGTTTTCCTTTCACGCAAATGCTGCGAAAGCTCAACAGCTAACAGCTCAGCAGATTGTCGAAAAAGCCAATTACGCTTCATATTATCACGGCAAAGACGGAAGAGCTGAAGTCTCGATGACAATTGTTGACAAACAAAACAGAAAGCGTCATCGTAAATTTATTATAATTCGTAGAGACGAACCCCCTACCGCAGAAGAGATAAAGAAAAATCCCGAGCTGAAAAATAATCCCGAGCTATATTGTAAAGAGCAACAATTTTATGTGTATTTCCTTCGTCCCGCAGATGTTGCTAAAATGGTTTTTATGGTGCATAAGCACATTAACAGAGACGATGACCGCTGGCTGTACCTGCCAGCCCTTGACCTTGTCAAACGT
>CAZKNI010000282.1:0-5439 GCA_964554055.1 uncultured Phycisphaerae bacterium
CTTCAAAAGTTTGTAAACAACTTTTGAAGCCCTATTGCAATACATTCAAGCTAATATGAAATAAAAGGCTTTACGCGCGATAATCGACAATCGCGTTAACCCAATCTACTTTCAAGCTTATCAGCTTGAGCCCTCAATTCCGCAGGCAATTCCTCGCCAAACTTAGCGAGAAATTCTCTTTGATTCGCAAGCTCTTTTTTCCATTCATCTTTATCGACTTTGAGAAGCTCTTTAAGATTCTCTTGGGGAACGTCAATTCCTTCGAGCAGAAGAGCATCTTCCGTCGGAACATATCCGATAGGTGTTTCGACGGCTTTACCTTGACCTTTTGCCCTTTCTGCAATCCAAATGAGAACGCGAATATTTTCGCCGAATCCGGGCCAAAGAAACTCGTTTTTCTCGTTTCTTCTAAACCAGTTAACGGAACAGATAATTGGAGGATTCTTAATCTTTTTGCCCATTTCGAGCCAATGAGCAAAATACTCCGCCATATTATAGCCGCAAAACGGAAGCATCGCCATCGGATCACGCCTGATTTGCCCGACAGTTCCTTCTTGAGCAGCTGTTCGCTCGGAAGCCATCGTAGCTCCCATATACACGCCATGCTCCCAGCTATAACTCTGATAAACAAGCGGAACGAGACTTGCTCGTCTGCCACCAAAAATAATAGCTGATATAGGAACGCCTTGCGGGTCTTCCCATTTAGGCGAGAGAGTCGGACACTGTGCAACCGGAGCTGTAAATCGCGAATTCGGATGTGCTCCTTTTTCAGGACTGTCAGGAGTCCAAGGCCTACCCAGCCAATCATATCCTTCCGCTGGAGGAGGAACATCCATTCCTTCCCACCAAATTTCGCCATTCTTACCTAAAACAACATTTGTAAACAGAGAATTTTTGCTAACTGTCTTAAGAGCATTCAAATTTGTCTTAGCTGACGTTCCTGGAGCAACTCCGAAAAATCCGTTTTCCGGATTCATAGCCCAGAGTCTGCCATCAGGACCTATATTCAGCCAAGCAATATCATCACCGAGCGTCCAAACACGATATCCCATTTCTTTCAAAGGCGACTCAAGCATTGCCAGATTTGTCTTTCCGCAAGCACTTGGAAACGCACCGGCAATATAAACAACTTCGCCATCCGGACACTCAAGACCTAATATCAACATATGCTCAGCCAGCCAACCTTCTTTTCTTGCTTGCCAAGAAGCGATTCGTAACGAATGACATTTTTTACCCAATAAAGCATTTCCGCCATAACCGGAACTTATACTCCAGATAGCTTGTTCTTCGGGAAAATGCATTATATATCGTTTCTCGGGGTCAAGGTCTCCCATTGCGTGAAAACCCTTGACAAAATCGCCATCTGTTCCGAGCGTATCGAGAGCAACTTTACCTAAACGCGTCATTATGCGCATGCTTATAGCAACATATAGGCTATCGGTAACTTCTACACCCACTTTGCTATAAGGCGAACCTACCGGGCCCATCAAATATGGCAACACATACATTGTTCTGCCTTTCATACAGCCTTTGTACAAAGGAAGAACAGTTTCTTTAGCTTTATCCGGTGCCATCCAATTATTTGTAACACCCGCATCTTCTTGTTTTGATGTACAAATAAATGTTCTTCCTTCCGTTCGTGCAACGTCCTTAGGATGACTCCTGTGATAAAGGCAACCCGGCCATTTACTTTCATCGACCTCATAAAAAACCTTCTGTTTTAACGAATCTTCTCTAAGCTTAAGATATTCCTCATGTGAGCCGTCGCAAACGTGCACATTGTCGGGCTGAGTAATTTCGACAACTTCTTCAATCCACTTTTTCAACTTTGCATTTTTGACGTCCATCGATACCTCCAATCTGTGTTATACCGAGACCGAACTCTAAATATATAAATACCCAAATTTTCTCTTAAATACGCTTAAATTTTACGTAAATTATAACATATATAGCCAATTTCCATTTTTTTGCGCGCAAAAAACGACTCTCACCGACACAGTCGGTTAAGAAATTTCAATATTGCTAATATGTCCTATTATTTATTATTCGAATTTGACAGTGCTTTATCTGATATATCTTTGCGGTAATACATCCCGTCAAAATGAATTTTCTCGACAGCATTATAAGCTCTTCGTTTGGCTTCCGCAATATTTTTTCCGAGAGCTGTTACACCCAACACTCTGCCGCCAGCTGTAACTAATTGTCCCTGCTCGTTTATTTTTGTGCCCGCGTGAAAAATCATAATATCAGACATAGCACGCGCCTCGTCTATTCCCGTTATTACTTTTCCGGTTTCATACTTATCAGGATAGCCTCCGCTTGCGAGCACAACACACACAGCGGGTCTCGCATCCCATTTCAACGTTATTTTATCAAGTTTTCCTTCAGCTGTCGCAAGCATTGCCTCGACAATATCCGATTTAAGTCTCATTAAAATCGGCTGAGTTTCAGGGTCGCCAAATCTTGTATTGAATTCGAGCACTTTAGGCCCTGTTGTCGTCAGCATAAGACCGGCATAGAGCACGCCACTAAAAGGTGTTCCCTCGCGATTGACCGCATCTATAATAGGAACAAGAATTTGTCGTTCGACTTGTTCCATTATTTTATCGGTAACGATAGGAGCTGGACAATATGCACCCATTCCTCCCGTGTTAGGCCCCTTATCGCCATCGCCTATAGGTTTATGGTCTTGTGCCGGCTCGAGAATATAAATATTTCTGCCGTCTACAAAAGCCAAAATAGAAGCTTCCTGACCCGTCAGCTTCTCTTCGACAACAAGTTTATCTCCTGCAGAACCGAAAATTCTATCGACCATAATTTTTTCAGCTGCTATTAATGCATCAGCAGGGTCATCACAAACAATAGCGCCTTTTCCTTTCGCGGGGCCTGAAGCCTTTATCACGAGAGGCTCATCTCTAGAGGCAATGTACGCTTTTGCATCCTCGAAATTTGTAAATGTGCGGGATTCTGCTGTCGGAATCGAATAATGTTTCATAAGCTCTTTGGCATAAGCTTTATCCGATTCGAGACGTGCAGCTGACGCTTTTGGCCCGAAAGCTTTTATTCCGACTTCATTAAGCTTATCAACTAAACCGGAAAACAATGGCAATTCCGGACCTATGACAACTAAATCTATTAATTTGTCTTTTGCAAAAGTTACAATATTATCTATATCGTCATCACGAATATCGACGTTCGTTGCTATTTCACCTATTCCGGGATTTCCGGGAGCACAATATAGCTCTTTAACAAGAGGAGAATCTGCAATTTTCCAAGCGAGCGCATGCTCTCGACCGCCAGAACCTATGAGTAATATTTTCATAATCAGCCCTATGAAATAAATTGAAAAAGAAAGAAAATTATCACCGGCAACCAAATCGAAAGAATT
This sequence comes from uncultured Phycisphaerae bacterium, assembly GCA_964554055.1. Lineage (GTDB taxonomy): Bacteria > Planctomycetota > Phycisphaerae > JAAYCJ01 > JAAYCJ01 > S014-18. Next base: position 3,389 of record CAZKNI010000282.1, read on the forward strand.
TTAGCACTTGCACAAAAATATTACAAGAAAATTTGCCATCTCTTCTTCACAAAATATTACACAGCTATTATTATTTGCTATCATCATATCGACAAAGGTTCAATAATATTGAGTAAGAACTCATCGAGTGGCTTTTCCGCTTTACGTGTCCACGTATCTTTAAGAGGAATCGCTACGAGTTTGCCTCCCATCTCGCCAGCCATTACACCATTTTGCCCTTGTTCAAATAATTTCACAGCATAAGCGCCGAGTTTTGTCGCCAACACCCTGTCGCGTGCTGTAGGCGAGCCGCCTCTCTGAATGTGTCCAAGAATCGAAACGCGATAACCTTTAGCGCCAAACTTTTCCAGCTCTTTGGCTATTTCATAGACACCCCCTTCCTTGCCTCGTTCGGAGACAATGAGAATTCCGCTTGTTTTGCCTCTTTCCTGCCCTTTTTTCAGTTCAAGAGCTATCTTGTCGCACTGTTCGATTGTAAATTCCGGCAAAATTACCTGCTCAGCTCCTCCTGCAATCGTTACGTCGAGAGCAATATATCCTGCCCATCTTCCCATAACTTCAACGAGGAATAATCGCTCATGCGATTCAGCTGTGTCTCGTAAACGGTCAATAGACTCAAGAGCTGTGTTTATAGCTGTGTCAAACCCTATTGTAAAATCCGTACCGTATAAATCATTATCTATTGTACCCGGCAAACCTATGATTTGTCCGTCCCAGATATCCGCAAGTTCGACTAATCCGTGAAATGTTCCGTCGCCGCCAATCCCAAGCAATCCGCCTATTCCGTGTTTGCGAAGATTATCCGTTGCCTTTTGCCTGCCCGGAAGCTCCATAAATTCTTTGGAACGAGCTGTATGTAAAATCGTTCCGCCACGCTGAATTATGTTCGAAACATCGCGGGGCCCCATTTGGAATATTTCGTCATCAATCAGGCCTTGTAAGCCATGACGTACACCGAAAACTTCTATACCGTTCGCTATGCCGACGCGAACGATAGCACGAATAGCTGCATTCATTCCCGGTGCATCTCCGCCACTTGTTAAAACCGCTATTTTTTTAGACATTTTATTGCTCCTATAGCGTTTGCGTGTGCCTTCTTCTCTTTGTTCAGATTTATCTTATTTCATTACACATTTATCTGCCAACAATATCCTTAATGTTTAAAATGACGTGTACCTGTAAAAATTAAAACAATATTATGTTCATTAGCAGCTTCTATGACTTCAGAATCTCGTTTTGACCCCCCCGGTTCGATAACAGCTGTTATGCCCACTTTATTGGCTTGATCTATACTGTCTCGGAACGGAAAAAACGCGTCGGAAGCCATCACGGCACCTGATGTCTGTTCGCCCGCCATTTCACAGGCAAGCTTTGCGCTATTGATTCTTGACATTTGCCCCGCACCGGTACCAATTAACGTTAAATCCTTAGCTAAAACAATAGCATTACTCTTTACGTGTTTGCAGACCAGCCAGGCAAACCTCAAATCCGACATTTGAGTTTCTGTCGGCTTAACGTTACTTACAACCTTCCAATCGTCTTCGTTAAGACTTATATCATCTCTCGTCTGAGTTAGCAGGCCTCCTCGGATTCTTTTGATGTCCCAACCGGCAAGCTTGGCTTGCGGTAACTCTACTTTATTTACGCCGTTCCAATCTGTAACTTCAAGCAATCTAACGTTTTTGCCCCATTTTTTGCGAGTTGTCAAAATCTCAACCGCTTCTTCGGTAAATTCGGGAGCAATTACAATTTCAGCAAAAAATGCCCCGGCGCCGGCAGCTTTGCCCCATCGGGCTAATGAATCGACAATCGCTTCCGCGAGGGATGATTCGAGGGTTCTGTTAATTGCGATAATTCCGCCCATAGCGGCATTCGGGTCGCCAAGATAAGCTCGACGATATGCCTCGACAATATCGTCATCGCATGCAACGCCACAAGGATTCGTATGTTTGATTACGCAGACAGCTGGCTTTTCCGTAAACTCCATTATAAGCTCGAGTGCTGCATTTGCATCGACAATGTTGTTAAAGGACAATTCTTTGCCGGAAAGG
>CAZKNI010000283.1:0-8730 GCA_964554055.1 uncultured Phycisphaerae bacterium
CGTGGCGTACGATAGCGGAACTTAATCCCGGAGGACCTTTGTTGCAATGTGGATGTCATCTTGTTGATACGTTGATGCATTATTTTGGTAAAATAGATATATCGACGATTAAGGCGCAAGCAAGAAGGGATATAACACCTGGCGACGTTGTTGACTGTATTTCCCTACTTGCAAAACTTGATAACGGAATAATGCTGACAATGGATGAATATTATACGAGTGCTTATCGGCATGAATTTCATATTTACGGAACGAAAGCGAATCTTTATTATTATTATCATCGTAGAATATTGAAGTTTCAAGAGTGTAAATTCGGTGAAATTGAGACGCCTGTTGATGTTTCTGTTCCGGCATTGCCCTCTGCTGAGCAAACGACAGCTGTTGTTAATGAATTTTATCATGCCATTCGCGAACATCGTCAGCCTAATCCCTTGGCTAATGAAGCGTTGGATGTATTGAAAATTGTAATAGCAGCTGACTTGGCTGCTAAGCACGCAATTTGTGTTAATGTTTAAATGCAGTTAGCTAAAAGCGTCTCTGTCAACAAGCCAAGTAGCTGTCTCTTTTAGCGCGCAAGCGGGAATTTCTGTAATCGAGCTTGATTTATCGAAAACTTGTTTGATAGCGTTTCGTTTAGATGTTCCCGAAACGAGTATAAATATTTCTTTTGCGGATTTTATTGTAGGCAATGTTGCTGTTATTCTCAATTTCGGTTCCGAAGGCGCATAATCGTATGTAAAACGTTTTTCGGTTTCTTTGACAGCTTGGCTGTTCGGAAAAATAGAAGCTATATGTCCGTCAGTTCCCATGCCTAAGATGATAATGTCAATATTTTCCGGAAAGATTTTTGCGTATTCGTCAGCTGATTCTATTGGCTGAGTGTATTTGGTCGGAATAGGATGTACATTTTTCGCAGGAATCGGAATGAGGTCGATGAGCGATTGCTTCGCCATCTTGTAATTGCTCCATTCGTGTTCATGAGGGACATATCGTTCGTCTGTCCAATAGAGTTGCGTATTATTCCAGAATTCGTTATTGTTTTTGGTGATATCAGCTAAGATTTGATATGTTCTTTTTGGCGTATTTCCTCCCGCTAATGCCAATAGAAACGAACCTTTGTTTTTAATATGTTCGCATCCTTTTTGATATATAATCGAAGCAGCTTTGTGAGAAAGTTCCTCGTAATTGTCAAAAGTTTGTATCATTGTCGATAGCTCCTTTAGTAAGATTCAAGCCAATATTTTCCGTCTTTTGCAAGTAATTTATCAGCTTCTTTAGGTCCCCAGCTTCCTTGCGGGTATAACGGAATGTTTTTTAGTTTGTTTTGAGCTTCTAATATTGGCGTTACGACTTTCCATGCTTGTTCGATGCTGTCCGCTCGCCAGAATAGGACAGAGCGTCCTTCGATTCCGTCGAGTAGAATTTTTTCGTAGGCATCAGCCATTTGTAATCCTGCTTGATTGTATCTGAAATCGAGATTTGCCGGGAGAATTTCATCTTCTTTTCCGGGTATTTTTGTCGAAACTGTTAGCCTAAATCCTTCTTCAGGCTGAATTCGGATTATCAATATATTAGATTTGATTTGTGAGCAAACCTGTTCATTTGAAAACAGGCACAATGGGATTTTTTTGAATTCGATAATTACGTCCGTTAATTTGCGTGCAAGTTTTTTTCCCGAACGTATATAAATTGGCACTCCGAACCATCGCCAATTATTAATGTTCAATTTTATTGCGACATAGGTTGGCGTGAGAGATTTTTTTGAAACGTTAGGCTCATTACGATACCCTTCGTATTGTCCGAACACGAAATCCGATTTATATATTGGCGCGATAGCTCGAAATAGCTCGTATTTTTTATCACGAATAGATTCAGCATCTCCTGCAATTGGGGGCTCCATTGCAATAAGGGATAGGACTTGCAATACGTGATTTTGTATCATATCACGCACGACGCCTGTTTCTTCGTAAAATCGTCCTCGTTCTTCAACTCCGATTGTTTCAGCTGCTGATATTTGAATATTGTCGATATAATTGCGATTCCAAAGCGGTTCGAAAATCGAATTCGCAAATCTAAAAATTAAGATATTCCGAACGGTGTCTTTTGCAAGATAATGGTCGATTCGATAAATGTTTTTTTCGTCGAATATGCTGTCGAGCAGGTTATTGAGTTTTTTAGCGGATTCAATATCGAGTCCGAACGGCTTTTCAATAATTACACGATATTGTGCAGGCGACGATTGTGTTTCAAGAAACGTGCTGTGTTTGAATGTATTGAGGATTGTTTCGGTTACACTTGGAGGAACAGCTAAATATAACAGATAATTTAGGCAGATTTGTCCGCGAAGAAATTTTTGCATAATGAGTCTGTATAATTCATTATAAGCGTTTACGTCGGAATATTGTCCGCTGATGTAATGGATTCTCGAGAGGAATTTGTTTATTATATCGTCTTCAAGAGGACAGTCGGATGCATATTGTTTTAATGCGGAACGAATTTTTTCACGAAATTCTTCGCTTGAATATTGCTTTCTGGAAAATCCTATTATGCGAAAATGTTTCGGTAATGCACTTTTGATTTCAAGCCTATATAGCGCGGGCGCTAGTTTTCTTGCTGTTAGGTCTCCGGATGCTCCGAACAGTATCATCAAGCATGATTTTTCCGTATATGAAGATTGCAATTCCGACATTGTCTGTATTCCTCGTTATGAGATTGATAAAGAATTTTTATAATTTTATCCGAACTATAAATTGATTTGCAATCATTATGCAAAATTTCAGCTATTTATTTGTTTTTATTTGTATTTTGCCTGAAAATCAATTTCATGTTTGAAATTTGTATAATAAAATATTTGACATATTATATTGGAAATTGTACTCGGACGAGATGAAAGTTGCGAATTTAGCATAAGCGGAGTATAGCTTTAATGTAGGAGAAAAAAATGCAAAGACATGAACAAATTGTAAAGTTTTTAGAAAGTGATTTCCAAACGCCACATTATCATTTTATTGCACCGGAAGGTAAAGCGACAATATTTGACCCTAACGGCGCTATTTATTGGAATGGCAGATATCATTTATTTTATATTTATAAGGATAAGCAATCTGAAACTCAAGCGGTTTATAACTGGGGGCATGCATCGAGCAAAGATTTGCTTCATTGGGAGTTTCATCCAACAGCTCTTAGTTGTGGAAACAATGATGTTGACAGGAGTATATTTAGCGGCTGTGCTGTTGTAAGTCCTGCGGGCGTTCCCACTTTAGTGTATTTTGGAGTTGATGCGGGTATCTGCCTTGCAACGCCGGAAGATGACAATCTTATCAAATGGCGAAAGTCGGAACATAATCCTGTGATTCCGATTCCTAAGCAGGGATGTGCTGGCTTTGGCGTTTATAATGTTTTTGACCCTCATGCGTGGGTAGAAGGTGATACGGCGTACATGATTTTGGGCGGCAATGTCAAGCCGTATGATTTGTATGACACCGCATATTTGTTTCGTTCAAAAGATATGATACATTGGGAATATCTGCGTCCGTTTTATAATCCTAATCCGCATTGGACAAATGAAAGCGAAGACTGTGCATGTCCCGATTTTTTCAAAATAGGCAATCGTTATATGCTTTTGTGTATAAGTCATCCGGCAGGATTACGTTATTATCTTGGGCGATATCAGTTGGAGACGTTTATTCCGGAAGAGCATCATAGACTGAATTGGCCTGGCGGGTCATGCTTTGCTCCCGAAAGCCTTTTGGATGAAAGTGGCAGGCGTATTTTTTGGGCGTGGGTGTTAGACCAGCGAACGGAATATAATACTCCCGATGTTATGACAATGCCTCGTGTACTTTCACTCGATAAAAATGGGCAATTGCTTATAGATGTGCCGAAAGAGTTTGAAGCTCTGCGTACGAATTATCGTAAGTGCGAATGTGTAACTGTCGAAGCGGGAAATGAAATTTCGCTCGATAATATTTCCGGAGACGTGATGGAACTGTTGTGCACAATAAAGCCTTGCTCCGGAAGTATATTTGGAATAAAGGTGAGGGTAAGCGATGACCTGTCCGAACAGACAGCTATAATTGTTAACATGTTTAACGAAACAATTTCCGTAGATACGAGTAATTCCTCATTGAGCAAAACGGTATATCGTCAATATCCTATACGTAGGGGGCGTGATAATGTAGATGTGCCTATCCAGATAGCACCGTTTACTTTAGGAGTTGACGAGCCATTAACTCTGAGAATTTTTATTGATAAATCGATTATCGAGATTTATGCAAATCGAAAGCAGTGTATAACTCAGCGAATATATCCGACATTGAAAGACAGCGTCGGCGTTAAGCTATTTAGCAGATGTGGAACAGTTGAATTTAGCAGTATTGATGCTTGGGACATTAAAACAACAAATGGCGTAATGCGCTGAAGGATAAATTTACGGTTTGACCTGCTGAAAGAGCAATTCCAACATTTTATTTAATATTAAAATTGGAAAGGTGAATAGATGTCAGGATTGATGCTTAATGAAGATAATTCGCATTTCTTTACATCACGTCAAAGTGATAAGATGAATGTCGAAGGTCTTAAAGAGCTTATCGATAATTATGCTTCCTCTCAGATGACAGAAATTCTGCTTTGCCCTAATGCAATGCGTACGAATTTTAAGCCGACAAATCCTTATTGGCAGCCTATTTGGTCGGGCTATGAGCCTGATTGTTCTGATAATCAACTCTTGTTTAAGGGAGCGGGCAAAAATGATTCGGTGGATAAGCCTCGTAGATGGGTGCATAACGCTTGGCTATTAGACCGAAAGGGAATAGACCCTTATAGCGTGTGGATTTCCTATATTCGGGAAAAGCATATTTCACCTTGGATTAGCATGCGAATGAATGATGTTCACGAAGCTGCTAACCCCGACTCATTTATGCACTCTGATTTTTGGAAAAATCATCCCGAATACAGACGCGTGCCTTATCGCAAGATGATATGCTGGCCTGATGCCGCTTTAGATTACGGTCGCAGAGAAGTGCGCGAATATAGCTTTTCTTTAATTAAAGAGTATCTTGCCAGATATGATATAGACGGCTTAGAACTTGATTGGATGCGATTTGGCTTTCATTTTCGTCCCGGCTTCGAGGAGCAGGGCGGAAAATTTCTTACGGAATTTATGCAGCAGGTAAAGGATTTTGCCGAAAAAATCTCCTCTAAACGAGGTAAAAAGATTAAAATCGGCGTGAGAGTTCCTTCTCGTCCGATGGCTGCCAAATATCTCGGAATGGATGCCGTTGATTGGGCACGCAGAAAATTAGTCGATGTAATTGTGATTACTCCGTTCTGGGCGACGATGGAAACGGATATGCCCGTCGAGCTTTGGCGGAAATTGATAGACGATGACGACATAACTTTAGCAGGCGGATTAGAACTTAACATTAGGCCATTTCCCGAAGCAGGTGTTGAAATTTATCCGGAAGCTGGTTGGGCATTTAAAAATACAGCTGAAACTGTTCGGGGTACAGCTGCTTCGTTTCTGTATCGCGGGGTTGATAAAATTTATTTGTTTAATTATATGGATTCCGAGACAACAATGCCAAATCGCGATGATTATCAAGCTGTTTTAAATCAAGCAGGCCAGCTTGAAACAGCTATCTCTTACCCTCGCAGGCATGTAATTACCTATGCTGATACTCATCCGCCGGGTCAGCCGATTCCTCGAGCTCTTCCTGCGAAGTGCAATAAAAACAGACTTGCCGAGTTCAGAATTCATATCGGACCCAAGCCAACATTCGGCACATCGCAGGTCATTTTTGGATTAGGCCGAGATGGAAATTTGAATATTAACGCTCTCGATGTTTGGGTCAATGGCTTTAAGTGCGATTTGACAGACGCTCCGAATATTCCGATACATCCTGTTGTTCATAAATCAGCTGCTTTTGCGCTTCCGCATGACACACTCGTCGACGGTTATAATATTATAGAAGTTCTTGGCCAAAATGACGAAGCCTATGAAATTCTCTGGACGGAAATTCGCATCATACCGTAATATAAGTTTTTTTATTCGACTCGTTGCATAGCTACAATTTTAGGCTTACGATAATTAGGATTGATTTTCCATACGGAATTTGCTGTATCCCAAATCAAAGGCGGATGATTACACATCGACCTGTCGAACAGGACAATCCATCTTTGCCTGATTTGCACTGTTCCGTTCTTATCGAGAGCGTCTATCAATATATACGCACAAAACGTATCCGAGCGATTTGTAATAAGGTTAGCTATCCGCGACCATTTAGCTGACTTCTCGACAACGTCTTGGCTTCCGTTTAATCCTTGAATGAAAAAGTCATTTCCTCCGGGGGCAAAGTCCGACGCTTGTTTTTGAAGAAGGTCTCCGATTGTTTTAAAGGGTTTACCTGTCGAATTGGAAATGTGATTTCCGACGCTTGCATTTATGTAAGCGTGTAATGCCTGCAAAATTTGCGCGGGAGCTGTATTTATATTAATCAATCCCGGCAGCCTCATTTCATTTAGGTCATCTGCGGTTCCGTCTCCGTTTTGGTCGATTCCGTCGTCCGCTCTGTCTAACAATGTGAATGCTTCGAACAATCTATCTCTCAACACGCCAGCTTTGATAGGAGACGATTCGTATATGCCATTGCCGGTAAGGTCAAAATGAATTTTCTCGTCAGCTTGGACAAGCCAATCTCCGATTCCCTTTTGCACTCCCGAGCTGTCTTTTATATATCCGACATAAGGGACAGCTGCTATGTCAAAAAAGTTATGCAGCTTAGCGAAATAATAGGTATTTCCGCCAACATCCACCGAATCCCATAAATTTGTATTTGATGTTTGGGTAGGGTCGCGATAAGTGCTTATATCGGCAATCATGAGAGAAGTTGTCGATGTTATGTATCCGCTAGGATTAACAGTATAAACCTGCGGATGATTTAAGATTCCTAATGTGTTATATTGTCCATCGCTGTTATCGTGAAATTTGCATTTATTTACAAGGGCTTTCCATCTGTCGGGATTGTTTGCAACGGTGTAACGCTCGTAAGATGTTATATTTGCGGGGCTGCTTGTGCTTATGGGCAATTGAGCTGCTTGAAAAGTAGCAATGAATATATCCTCCGGTGCTCCGTTATTGCTATAGCTTATAGCGGTAACGGTTATATCTGATAGGCCTCCGCTGCCACTAGCTTGCACCAGGTCGAAGGTATTATTTGTGCTTCCTAACATAAATCGTCCTGTTGGATTTGGGCTTCCAAAATCGGGTGGAGCTGTCCCGCTTAATGTGCTGATTGTTGAATTCCAAGTTGTTCCTCCGGAAATTATGATTTTGACATTTGCAGGTGCGGTAACGTTTGTTTTCCATGGATTTCCCAATTCCACGTGTACCTTATATTGATAGGTTATATCTCCCGCATTGGGCGAATTTGTTATAATATTAGCACATTCGATTGCAACTTCCGTAATCGCTAAATGTTTTTCGAGTCCGTAAACGTTGTTATCCGTGCCGCTTTGGTCTGTATTGACAGCTGAAAGATTGAGGGCGTTTTGTAATATTGTATTTGACGTGTCTATAATAGTTGGCGCATCAATCGGATTACTTGACGAGTCAAGGTCATCGTCAAGATAATCGACTAAGTTGGCGATGTATTGCCATGTATGATAGTCTGCGTCTGTAATGTTATCAGCATAACTGCTAGCATTATTATCTGCTTCGAATGCTTCTTTTATAGATTTTACGAATAATTTCAGTCTGACCTGCCTGTTTTCTTTTTCGGGTGAGCTTAATCCGTTGATATATGAGTCATAAGCTGACGGATTTTTGATATAGCCGATTAGGTCTTTTATCGTATCTTCCAGATTGTAAGCTGACGGAAAATGCGTATCGACGTTAAGTGTCGTTGCGGCACTTTCCCTCCTGACGTGCCGGGAAAAGCTGTAAGCTGTCAAATAATATCTGTTAGGCGGATTAAAGTGATTTTCGAATGTTGTTTGTATGTCCGGATTGTTTGTATTCCATTTATATCTCAGCTCCAGTTCGTCCGACAAATCAAGCGGATAGAAATCCGAATTGAAATTGTTTTGCAAATCTGTCCAGTCAGGCTGTTCTATTTTGAAAATATAGCTATTTTGATATGTTAACATCTTAGCTAAACTGTAATATGAAGCGTTTGAAGTTTCTCTGCCGGGCAGGTCGGAGCTATATCCGAAATTGGTGTTGTCGTATAAATTTACGCCGCTTAACACGTTTCCTAAAAAATATTCCGGATGGCCAACGGAAGCATATTCACTCGGTATCGTCCAAGCTGTATTTACGTTTATCATTCCGCACGTATCGACAATGCGAGCTGCTATTCGATAGCATAACCCTTCGGGGGCTTTTATAGGTAAATCAGCAGTTAATTCGGTATAGGATGTTGAACCTGCAGATTTATCCGTATTTGCATAATAAACGCCGCTACCGGACGGATTTTCTTGCTCGTCAAAGAAGCCTTGCTGAACAACCCAAACCGAATCCAATATTCCATCGCCGTCAGCATCTGCGTATTTTTCCAAATCATCATCGCTGGCTGATGCTATGTCCGTTGCAGGTATGTTGTCAAAGTCATTTGTTCCCAAATTGAATATGTCCGAGCCTCTTGGCCAGTTAGAAGAAGCATTCGGTTCGGTGCTAGCCAGCCAAGGGTCGCCATCGACGAGGATATCAACGGGTTGCCAATCCGAACCGTC
>CAZKNI010000284.1:0-3200 GCA_964554055.1 uncultured Phycisphaerae bacterium
AGGCGGAACAATATTATCAAGAAGCTCTTAAACAAAAACAAACAACCGATATACTTCAAGCATATTGGCGTTTTGCAATAAAGGAAAAACGCATCGATAGTCTTGAAAAATTTCTTACAAACTTAGCTTCTACGCTTGCCAAGAAAAAGAATAATAACGGATATTCGTTGTTAGGATACTTTTACATGCTACGCGGAAATGTTGCAAAGGCGGAATCAGCATTTTTGCAGACGCTAAAAGTAAGCGATACAGCAGATAAGCGTCTGGATGTAGCTGTCTTCTACAACAGAATTAAAAAATATGATAAAGTTGCAGAATGGGTAAGAAAAGCATTAAAAGGAAAATTAAGTAAAGGCAGAGAACGCCAAGCACGCACATTGTTAATTAATGCTCTGCTCAAAACAGGACAATTAAGTCAAGCGCAAAATCAAATAGACGAATATATAAAGCTATATCCCGATGATATTCAAGGCAAGCTTTATCAAGTTCAGCTGCTACTGGATGAAGACAAACTCAGTGAAGCCAAAAATATTCTTGATCAACTCATCGAGAAAAATCCGGAAAGCATTCGCGCTTTAGACTTGAGATCAACTGTAGAAATCTATATGTGGCAAATGGAACAAGCCAAAAAAGACCTGGAAAGTATAAGACGAATTTATGCTCCTGCATTTACGCCCGAACGCCAAATGAGATTGATAAAAATAGATTGCGAATTGGGACGACGTACCGAAGCGGAACAGCTTGCCCGTGCCCTTATGAAACAATATGCATCAAATCAAAATGTCGTCGAAATATTCAGACGCAAGGTGCTCGTTTCTCTCTCTTCATCTTTAGAGCCTAAAAGTTACGAAGAGCTTCTTGTCTGGTGTGCAAATTTGCAAAACAACAGCTGGATTTGGTCATTCGAACGTGGCAAATATTGGATGCGGCAAGGAAAATATAATCAAGCACAAGAGATTTTAGGCAAGACATGGGCAATGATACAAAAAGCCCCGATTAACGTTAAAATGATGGTCTTTAATCGATATAGTGAAGCATTGTTCAAAGCAAAATTATATGACCGATTAATTAAAATAGCTGATGAATTAAATAGCAATCTCAAACAACCTTCTCCGTGGAATTTAGGCTGGCAAGCGGCAGCTTATTATAAATTACACAAGGAACAACAAGGTTTTAATAAATTTATCGCTGCATTAAAAGCGTCGAAAAGTCCCCTGCTTACGTGGCAAGTGACGGAAAAAACTTTTCTCCTTGCTGCAAAGCCCGAAGATGTAATTGAGACTTTACAAAAAGAGCTTTCCAAAACTCCCAAAGATGCAAATTTGAGGTTGGCATTAGCATTGTGCTATATGAAAGCGGGAAAGCTAAATGAAGGAGAAAAAATATATAAACAACTTGCATCCGAACAAAAAGAAAAAAATGCCAAAACTTTATATTTATATCTTTTAGCCCAAGAATTCACAAATCAGTATAAATATGACAAAGCGGTAAGCATATTAAGGCAAATTTCTAAAATGTCTCCCGATAACGTAATCTTCGCCAATAATCTTGCTTATATTTTAGCGGAATATCTCAACAAACCGAAGGAAGCTGAGCAAATTATCAGCAAGGTTATTAAAAAGGCTTTAACTAATGCGGACATACTTGACACCTATGGCAGAATATTGGCGCAGGTCGGGAAGGACCAAAAAGCATTGGCTTATCTGGGTAGCAGCGTTTGGATTCAGGAATCAGCTGCGAACAGATATCATCTTGCGCTTCTGCTTCTCAAAGAAGGTAGGAAGGCGGAGGCAAGCATTCAGCTAAATCGAGCGCTCAAACTTGTAGGCGATGACAAGGAATTGGAACAGCGTATTCGTAAAGCATTAGAAAAAATATAATTAAATTATCATAAATAAAATTGGCTAATTTTTTGATTATAACATCAAAATAATATAAAATGCAGATTGTCAAGAGTAATGATTTATATGTGAGGTAAAATGTCATGAGTAGCATTACATCTGTTCCGGGAACTCCACCTATGGTACAGGTACCTGTTTCTGTAGGGCCTCGCCCGATGCCTGCCGGTCCTCAGACGCAAACTCTCAATATACAAGACATCTTGAGAGTATTAAAACGGCATATAGTCCTAATAATTCTCGTATTTATAGCAATAATGATATTTACAATTGTTGGAACTTTTGTATGGGCAAAATGGTTTCCTTCATATAGAGCTTTTGCTCTTATAGAAGTAAAAACTCCGACGCCTCCGCCCGCGATGGGAATGGAACAGCGCATAGCAAACAAAGATATCATCATGCAATACATGAACACCCAAGCCAATTTAATTCGTTCACTCGGAACGTTGAGCGCAGCTCTGCAGGACCCTGAAATAAAACAAACAAGCTGGTACAAATCTTTTATGGAAAATGGTCGTATCAACATAAATAGCGCTTTAATAGATATGAGAGATAGGTTTTCTGCGACCCCTATTCGCGATACTTGGTACATTCAGGTCAGCTTTTCTTGGCGAAATCCGACCGAAGCGGCGACGATTGTCAATGTCGTTCTCGATACCTATTTTCAAGATATTAGTAGAGCATCAAAGAGCAAAACAAGAAACGAGTTGCGCCAATACGAGAATCGAGCTCAAGAGTTACGCGACGAGTTAGAACGAAAAGTTGCTCAACAGGAAAGATTTAGAACAGCAAGAAATATTCCGCTTCTTGAACAGAGAAGAAGTAGAATAGGTGATAGAGTAACAGCTCTTACTCAGCTTCTTGCTGAGGCTCAGACCCAAAAAGATCAAGCTCAAGCAATGTACGAAATGTATAATCAGCCCGGCGCTCAGCAGCGCATAGCTGGCACGCCTGAAATGAGGCAATTGGTTGAATCCGACTTTTTGGTCAGAAGTTATACCGCTCAGCTTGCTGACCTACAAGTTCAGCTGTCGACAGCAAAGGAAAAAGGTCCTAACAATAGAGTTGTTAGCGAACTCGAAGCGAGAATCAAAGCTATTCAAAAAAAGTTGAATCAGAAGAAAGCTCAATTGATAGCTGATAATTTTAGAGATATGAGAGAACGTACAAAGGTTGAACTGGACACGATTAATAATCAAATCATCGGATTGAGAACTCGTTTAGCGGAAGCTAAATTAGAGTTAAGCGACCTTGAAGCGCAACTTGCTAAATATCTCGCTACCGAAAAAGAAATTGATAATT
>CAZKNI010000285.1:0-3168 GCA_964554055.1 uncultured Phycisphaerae bacterium
CCGCTCTCGTTCCGAGAAAATAATTAAACGGAGCCTCATTCAAAACATATGCAGGACATCCGTAAATTTTTTTGTTTCTAACATAGGGATACACACGCCAAGTCCAGCCAGCTATATGTTGCGGGTCGCTATCGTCCCAACCCCATCTCTGATCTTCCCACGCTAACGGATATTTTTCACGAAAATCGGTAGCATACATTTCCAGAGATTTAGCTATTTGTTGAAGATTATTGGCACAACTCGACTGTTTTGCCCATGCACGAGCTTTATTTAACGAGGGCAACAGTATAGCTACTAAAATAGCAATAATAGCAACAACAACTAATAGCTCTATCAAAGTAAAACTTGCTTTTTTTCTTATAACGTAGATACCCATTTTTAAGCCTCCAATTATGACCCAAAATTCCCGTTTTAGTATTTTATAACCTTTACTCGGAATAAAGTTGCAAATTTTTGTAAAAATTTTTCGCTGTAATTTGCACCTCGAAAATTTATATCGTAAATTAAAAGTGGAAGCGAACACAAGAGATGCTGCCGACCGAAACAATATTGTTAATTGTGTAATTATCGGTCGGAAATTTTTAATTTCGCAAGTCAAGATACCCCCTAAATATTCCGATTAGTTCTGTGGCGAAAATATGTTTGTACATATATCGTTGAACACAGACGAATTTTAGGGTTAAGTTTCAGGTTAAATGCCTTTGCCAAAATTTGCCACCTGAACACTCCCTATAATTTGCTGAATTTCAGCGTTATATGTACGACAAATCAGCCACAGGGAAGAAGCTGATATAAATGATATTCTCGGACGGTGTGTTACCGTTCGTTACGGTTCTCGAATCGGGTTCGAGTTCCGTACTCAGGAGGAGAAAGAAAGTTTCTTAACGGTTTTAATAACAAACTGTGTTTTAGCTTTTTTAGAAAGGAGCTTTTAGTATGAAGACTCTTATGAACCGCGTGAAAAGTTTTTGGATTTCCGAAGACGGACCTACAGCTACTGAGTATGCAGTTATGCTGGCACTTATCATTATCGTCGCTCTTGGTGCTATCACGCTGCTCGGTGACAAAGTAAGCGATATCTTCACAAACGTTGAAGGTAGCCTGCCTGACGGTTCTGGCGGCTAACCTAACCAGTTAGCTTACCGCTACGAACGAATATTAGTTTCGTAGTTTAGAAAATTCACCCCGCGTTTGAGGGTCATTCCTCCGCGGGGTTATCTTTGAAAGAAAACTGTAAATATTTAAATATTCAAATATTATCTGGAGGCATAAAAATGTGGATTGATAGCGAACATTATTGGACTGTCGTATTAATCGGCTTAACGCCTTTGATTCTTTGGGCATCTTGGATTGATTATAAAGAAAAGCGCGTTCCGAATTATCTGAACGTGTTCATTGCAATTACAGGTTTAATTGTCCAGATAGCATTTTTCGGATTGTCGGGAATATTTACAGGCTTGGAAGGTCTGTTGCTCGGTCTTGGATTACTTATTGTTCCTTGGGCTATGTATATGATGGGTGCAGGCGATGTGAAATTATTAGCAGCTATCGGAGTATGGGTCGGACCTATGACGGTGCTTTGGGCATTTATGATAGGAGCAATCATAGGCGGAATTACATCCGTAATAATGATAGCAAGCAAGCGGAGATGGACAATTGCAAAAGAAAATCTCCAGCTTGCAGCTATTAAATGCACAAATTCAAAACTTGCATTTTCAGATTTGGGTTCGGTCAAGTCACTTGGCGAAAAAGCACAGCTTATCCCTTATGGCGTTCCACTGACAGCAGGGACATTGATTGTAATATTGCTGAAATTTACCGGACAATGGTAACGGAGCAATACTTATGTTAAAGCTAATTATACCGTATCAGTACAGACATTACAGCGACAACAATAATAATCGTAAAAATAAAGGTACAATAATATCTTTTTCTAAAAAACATAATTGTAAAGCGGCAGCTGTTGTAGAGATGGCTGTCGTTTTGCCAATTTTACTGACAATTTTATTTGGCATCATAGAGTTCGGATGGACTTTTATGGTTTATCAGAGCATAACAAATGCCGCTCGTGAAGGATGTAGGGTAGCGGTGCTTGAAGGTTCAACCGACGAAGATATTAATGCTCGAATAGATGAATATCTTCAGCTTATCGGACTGACCGATTACGAAGTCGATATCGAGCATAGCACCGAAGATGACCCTACCGAAACAGTAACGGTAAGAGTTCCTTATGAAGAAGTATCATTACTCGGCGGATATTTCGGACCTACCGACTTCGATTTGGTCGGAAGGGCTTCAATGAGAAAAGAAGGAGCTGAATAGCCCCCCTATTATTGCCGATAACCAAATCGTAAGTTTATGCTCTTTAACGAAAACGAGTTTTTCGTAGAAAGGTCGTGTTATGAATAAACAAGCGATAATACCTCTTGCAATAGGATTATGCGTAGGCTTATTTGCCATAAAATTGGGATATGATTACGTCAAAAAGGCAAATTCGCACAAAGGAACAAATTTCGGACCTGCTCAGCAGGTAATAATAGCTGCAAGAAATCTTCCGATAGGCACAAAATTATCGGACAAAGATATCGCAAAAGTTGATATGCCCAAAAAATTAATTCCCGAAGGCGCTATAACGGATACAAAAGCACTTATCGGACAAACACTCAGAGTAAGTTTGTCAGCTAAGATGCCTATTTTGAAAACAATGATAGGTCCCGGGCAGGGATTGGAAGGAATAATTCCCAAAGGATATCGCGCAGTTGCAGTCAAGGTTGATGAATATACCGGAGTTGCGGGACTTCTGAGGCCCGGCGTAAGAGTCGATGTTGTAGCGACATTCAAAATAAGGCGAGGAAACGGAAAATTAGAACATATATCGAAAATAGTTCTCCAAAACATAGAAGTCAGAGCTGTCGGTCAAACATTTAGGCCTGAAGATTCAGACTCGCCCAAGGCAAAATTGTCGCGTTCGGTTACGTTGCTCGTTAAAGCTGATCAAGTAGAGACTCTACAATTAGCAGCTTCAACGGGAAAAATCCGTTTGGCATTACGTTCAGCTATCGATGAACAGCCAACAAAAGTCAAGGGAATAAATCTGTGCAATTTGCTTAGCGGTTCGAATGATATTTCAACGTCAAGTAAATTTGCAAATGTCCTTACCGGACTTGT
>CAZKNI010000286.1:0-5354 GCA_964554055.1 uncultured Phycisphaerae bacterium
TGGTGGCGATGCTACTTCCGGCGCTGAACTCTGCGCGTGAAATATCACGAAAAGCATTGTGTATGAATAATCTAAAGCAAATCGGTTTGGCACTTATTATTTACTCGGAAGATTACAACGACCAGATTCCGCCTGCGAATCCTGCCGTCGCTAATTATGTTCGCGCGCACGGTTACGCACTTGAACCTCTTTATCGAGAAGGCTATTTGGATGATTATCATCTCGTGTTTTGTCCTTCCGATGAAAATCATACCTATTATCATAACGGTTTTTGCAAAGCATCATATTATATGACCTATTTGTACGTTAGGCCCTGGGGAACAGATATCCGAAAGAATGTAACAACGGTGATGCATGAATATCCGCCAAGTTGGTTTGCTCAATGGGCACCTGTCAACCCTTATGGCGGATGGACTTATTATCCGCCTCACAAAGACGGATTTACAGCGTTGGCGACAGACGGACATGTCGGGTTGATTACCGATTCGCCTGACTCCGGTTTTTCCATTTGGGATTATCGTCAACTGGATTATATGTTGGGAATCCAAGGTCAAGATTGGGACTAAGTAACATATACTTTTTATTCAGAGAACATTTTATGCATAATAAGAACTTTATTCTTTTTTGTATAATAGGTATTACGATTGGAAACTATTCCGGAAACCTCTCAGCTGACGAACTCTTGAAAAACCCTTCTTTCGAAGAAGGACTGGCGCATTGGAATCAATGGTGGCCTAAAGGTAGATTAGGTAAATTGGAATTGGACAAAACAATAGGACGAAACGGCAAACAATGTGTCAAAATAACAATATCAGACGCTAAAGGAAGCAGATTATCTCTCTCGCAGGATGTTAATATCAATCCGAAACAGGTTTACTCACTGTCGTTTTCATTTTATACCCGAAACACTCGGAATATAAACGCAAGTGTCAGAATAGGCGCCTTCAATAAAAACAATCAGCATATCGGATACTTTTGCCAAAAAAGCCTTTCGCCTACCGCTAATGTCTGGGTAGATTATAATGTCATTTTTAATCCCCCCGCTGATGCACGAAAAGTGAAAATTGAATTTAACTTCTGCGGCAAGCAAGAAAGCTGGCTTGACTTTGTCAGATTTTCCGGCGTGGAACCTCAACTGCAGAAAAAGATGGAGCTGTTGAACAAAAATCCGCATCCCGTTTTCAGGAAACTGTTGATTCCCGGAACAGCACCTTCCAAACCTCGTATTTTTCCATATTGGGGATATAACAATGACGCAGAACACTTTCGCAATGTGGCTTTACGGTATGGATGGCAGTATGTGCTTGCGGAACAATATAAAGAGTGTGCGGAACATAATTTGGCTCCGTTTTCTCAGCAATGGACGAATAAAGAATTTATAGACAAATATTCGATGCCTTTGACCTCTTACCTAATTGTTGCAGGTGATAAAAAATGTTGGAGAGAATCCGTTGAACAAGGAGCACAATCCGTTTGTCTTAATCGTCCTTGTCCTAATGACCCCGTGTTTGTGCAAATATGCCTCGATAATATCGCTAAGGGATTGCTTGGAGACAATCCTCATATTGTGTTTTGCCTTTTCTTCGATGAGGTATTTAATCTGTATTCACATGTAATCAAAAAAGACAATCGAACAAGTGAATTTTGGAAACGTGCCAATGATATCGTCATAAATCAATACGGATTCGGGCATATCGGCATTCCCGACTCGAATGACGATTCGGACCCGTTCAAATGGATTGCCTATCTTCGGTGGCAGGCGGATTTGACGGTTGAAACTTTTAGGCGAGTAAACTTGGAACTCAAAAAAATAAACTCGCAAATATTGTTTCTCGGGCCTGACGAATATGCAAGTTTCTGCCCGTTGGACTGGGAGAGAATGGGTAAAGTCATCGATATTCAACCCGGACAGCTTCTCTGTGGCGCCAGCGGGCAACGAAGATTCAATGCGGGATATCTTGTGAAATTTTATCATGACCTTACGGGCAAACCCGTGTATCCTTTTCTCCAGTTCGTAAAATACGGTGCAAGCCCGAGTATCGAGACCGTTTACGAATGGGCTAATCAGATTTTGCGTAACGGAGGAGAAGGAATGTTCGTAGGAGGTGTTGAATGGTTTGACAGATATCTTAATCATCCCAAATATGCAGCTCCTCGTAAGTGGCAAGCTATTCTGGATATCGTCGATACGATGCAGAACATGGAAAAAGTTCGTCTTCCTGCGTACAGTAAAATGGCACTTCATTTCAGCAGCTATACTCAAATGAGCCGAGGGCGCAGCCCCGAGCAGACTATTCTCGGGTCGGCTTATGCATTATTGGGGCCTCGGGCAAAATCATGGTTTACCTTTACCGACGATTTCCAAGTTGACCGAAATATCAAGAGATGGGATGAATTTAAAGTTGTAATTATGCCAGACGCTAAATATGTTAGCTCCTCGATGATACGCGCTATAAAAAGATTTGTTCAACGAGGAGGAATGCTCGTTGTTACCGACCCGAATGCATTCGGATTTAGGATAGACGGGGTGAAACTCGATGAGTTCAGGAAAGATTTTTTAGGTGTAATGTTACAAGGGAAATTACATAGCCAAGTTATTTTTGTCGATGGGAAAAAATTGTCTAATCCCGGAGAAACAGCTTTCAAGCTCAAAATTTGCGATTCTAAAGGTGTGAAAATAGTGGCAAGGTTTGATAATGATAATAGCGGGCCCGCTGCAATTATTGAACGCCAGATAGGTAAAGGGAAAATATTGTATTTTGCCTTTAATGTTAATACGGATGCCGCTGTCGATGATGTAAAATGGATTGAACAATGGCGGAATTGGCTTGGGCAATGGGGCATTCCATTAGATTATGATATTTGGCGATTTGAAATTCCGAAAAAGAAAGTTTCACCTTTAAACGAAATTTCCTTGAAATGTCTTACGGGAAATGCGCTTCGATTTGAGCGAAATTTTCCCGAGACGTCTATGAATATCGATAATGTTAAGGGCTGTTATTTTTATCGGATATTGCCTCGCACAATACCTGAAAAATATAAAGGGGAAAAAATTCCCTTTGCTGAAGGACTTCTTATTAATCGCAGAAAAATGCTCGAATTGAAAAAAGATTCGTCCGGAAATATTGTAGAAAAGGATAAATTGAAAATCGAAAATTGGGTTGTCCGTTTCGGTGTGAACGAATGCAATTCAAATTCCATTACTTTTGATTTGGCTAAGACCTTTGATATTCGCCGATGCTGTCTAGCTTTTTCCGGTCAGCTTCCGCAGGTCTTAATAGAAGGCAGTGTTGACGGGAAAAGCTGGAGAAAACTTGCCGCTATCCAATCTCAAAATGCCAATGAAGATGTCTTAATCGCAGAAGCTGAATTGTCGGGCATGTATCGCTATGTTCGATTTGATTTCTCTAAACGCAAGCCTAACACGACGCTGACCCTGTCTGAAATTGAAATTTGGGGAAATCCGGAATTAGACGAATTATTTTAAGATTATTTCTGTTTGGCTAAAGGGGTGTTTGCCCTTTTGTGTTATGCAAAACAGCTTTTTCAAAATTGTAAAATCAAAGAATAAAGCCGATACTCGCGCTACGCTTCGACTCAAAAATGTGAAAAACGACATATTTGGCAAATAGGAATTTGCCGGAATGTGAAAAAGGGATATGCTGTAAGTTGTTGTATTGTTTATAAGAAGCAAAATTGATAAGGAGTGGGGAATCTTTTGGGAATATATCCAAATATTTGAGAAATATTTGATTTTTTGCTTTTTTGTGTTACAATCGAAAATCGTTAAAGCGAGAGGGTCGGCAAGGATAATTATAAAAGTGCGAGCGGAAATATTTTTAAGTTGATAATTACGAGAGTATGTTTGCGAAGAGCGAAACGGGTTTTAGTTCGCTGAATGAATATGAAAATTGACAATTTAAAGCGAGAGAGTCGGCAAAGATAATTATAAAAGTGCGAGCGGAAATATTTTAAACAAGTTGATTATTATGAAAATGAAAGAATTATCAGAAATATCACATCCGGTAAGGTTATCAAGACAGGTTAAGGTAGCTACTCACAAATTGTTGGATTGGATTAGCAGAAATAATATCGGTCTGCACGAGCAAATTCCCAATATGGCAAAGTTAAGCAAAGAGTTCGGCGTAAGCATAAATACAATACATTCAGCTGTTCGATATTTGAGGAATCGGGGAATATTAGCTACGGAAGTCGGGAGCGGAACATTCCTAATTCAGCCAATAGACAAAATCGATATGTTCGATAATTCGGACAAGAGCAAATCCAAAGAGAAAAACAGTTATACAATCGGAATAATTCTCGAAAATGATTTCGCAAAATTGCTTGAAGCGGAGCCCGAAATTTTATCAAAACATGAATATTGGACATATAGAATTTTGAGAGGAATTTATCAGGCAGGCAAGCGGGATAAAGTTACAATTAAGCCAATCGGAGTGCCTGTAGAAAATTGGCAGAATCCTACTGTAGAAGGCTTTAAAACATCTATTAAGAAACAATTAACAGGTATCAACGGTCTTATAAGTTTTTCGTCTAAAAATAATGTTGTTGTGAATGTTCTGGAAGATACAGGTCTTCCTTGGGTGTTGATTAATCCTCCTGACGATTTAAATACGACAAATTATGTCAGTCCGGATTATTACGGAGCTTCTGTAATTGTCGGGCAGATAGCAGCGAGACTTGGCGCGGAAAATATCTGGATGTTGATTCCTAATCCCAATTGGCCTTCGAACCGTCAACGAATTCGCGGAATACGCGACGGGATTATGTTTGAACACGGAAAGTTCGAGGGAATCACAATTGTAACAGCTAAAAATGTATTATATGAAGACGGAATAGTTGCAATAAGCGAAGCGATTGAAAAACATAAGCAAATTCCGGATTTTATATATACCGGCGGGGATTTTTTAGCAGAGGCATCTGTCGATGCCTTAAAGGCAGGCGGAATAATGCCCGGGAAAGATGTAAGCATAATCAGTTCGACGGGTCTTCCGGAAATTGCAGAATATGACCCGCCTATAAGCTCGGTTGAGCTTCCGATGATTAAAACCGGTGAAGCTGCCGTCGAAATGATGTTGAGAATGTTAAAGACGAATCAATATACATTGCCAGCGAAAATAATTCCAACGCCTATCGTGTTGCGAGAAACGACTCCTCCGAAAGCCCAAGAGATTCTATATGATATTCTTCATGATATTGAAAAAGGACATTTGACCTTTCATGAATCGGAGATGGCAAAAATACCATAAAACAATTCTTCGTAAAATATTGGAGGTTGCAAAATGGCTAATATAAAAAATAGTTTTACTTTAATAGAGCTTTTAGTTGTTGTTGCG
>CAZKNI010000287.1:0-4146 GCA_964554055.1 uncultured Phycisphaerae bacterium
AGCAGACCGCTGCCAATGCGGAAGAATCCGCTTCTGCTGCTGAGGAACTTTCTGCACAAGCGGAACAGCTTAACTCTCTTGTTGACGAACTGACAGCGTTGATAGGCTCGCGCACTTCTTCGAAATCGGATAGCTATTCCGGGAAAAACGTTAAATCTCTCACAGAAAAAGTTTCGGGGGGTGCAGCAGATGCGGAAATTTCAGATGAAGCGTTCGCTTCTCAAAGTGGCATCGGAGAATTTTGAAGAATAGCGTAAGTGCCCCCATTCGGTAATAGCTCCGTAGGACGCCTCTCCCCTACGGAGCTAATTTTTTAGATATCTTTTAATCCGGCTATCATATAATCCTTTCATATCGAAGCCGTTTTGCCCCGAGCAAGAACGGGTATGAAGAATTGATGATTATCGAGCCCTAAAATACAACGAATTTCATTTTAGGATTAAACTTGTTTATAACGACAGGTACAATAGCTCATTCTTACACTTCATTTAGCTTCGTGAAACTTCGCGGTGCGAGGAAGCATAAAAACTCGACGATTGAAAATTGAAAGAAGGAATTGCGTTTAAATTGCATCGTGTCGCTTACAATAACTTGAATTCGTCGCATGCTTCGTTTCGCTCCCCGCAAAGCAAGCTGGGCATTTGTTAATATGCAAAGACTTTTCCGGGACAATAAATTAATTTACAGGAGCGGACAAAATAAAAAGTGCGCCGCCAGGGACTCGAACCCCGGACCCGCTGATTAAGAGTCAGCCGCTCTACCAACTGAGCTAGCGGCGCACGCTCTTTTACATTGCTGCAAAGATGATATTATACTTTATAATGTTCGAAAGAAATTTTCAAGATTATTTACACACAAATATCATCGTGCATCAAATCGTCAAGGCAATGTAGCTAATATCTACGTGTAATTTATAATACTGGTAAGCTGATATTTTCGAAGCTTATCTCTGCCGTTGAGAAATCCTAATTCAATCAATACTGCAACACCCGCTATGTCTCCCCCAAGAGACTCGACAAGCTCGCAACACGCTTGCATTGTTCCGCCTGTCGCTAACAAATCGTCAATCATAACGACTTTCTGACCGGGTTTGACAGCATCCGTATGAATCTCAAGCGTATCTGTTCCATATTCCAATTCGTATGTAACGCTTTTGGTCGCAGAAGGCAATTTTCCCGGTTTTCTGATAGGAACAAATCCCGCTGCTAATGCCTGAGCGACAGCTGTTCCGAAGATAAATCCGCGAGATTCTGCGCCTACGACAATGTCGATATGTTTGCCACGGAACGGCTGAGCAAGCAATTCCACCGCCAACGCCAGTGCTGAAGGGTCTGCCAACAATGGCGTAATATCTTTGAATATTATCCCCTCTTTTGGAAACCCGGGTATATCTCGAATAAATTTGGCAAGATAATTGCTACATCCTTGTATGTCTTCCATCAACCTAACTCCTCATTGATATATTTTTCGAGTTTCTTTATTGCTTCTCCGTGAAGTTGACGAACTCTTTCTCGCGTAAGCCCAACTTGTGCGCCAACATCTTTGAAGTTCATGGGCTCTTGTCCCTCAAGCCCGTATCTTAGCTTTATTATTTCCGCTTCACGAGGCTCAAGCTGAGATAATAATTCATTTATAACCTGAGACTCGCTCGGGTCAAATAATTTTTCCTGAATTTCCGACGCTCGCTCATCTATTATCATATCTTCAAGATGCATCTCCTCCGCATAAGATGATGCGCCGGTTACCGTAGAAACCGCATTGATTGCCTGCTGAATAAAACTCGCTCTGCGAGCGGGAATTTTCAATTCTTTTGCTATTTCCTCATTTGTAGGTTGCCTGCCGAATTTGTCCTCAAGTTCAGCTGCTTTTGCACGCCAACGGTTAATTTCATCGACCATATATGCCGGAATGTGAACCGGATTGCCCGCACCTATTAGCGCTCGTTTGATAGCCTGCTTTATCCACCAGCTTGCATAAGTGCTAAATCGCGACCCTTGTTCGGGATTAAATCCTTCGACCGCTCTAAGCAAACCGATATTCCCTTCTTCAATTAAATCCGAAATCGGTAGCCCTCTGCCTGTAAAATTCTTTGCTATATTGACAACAAGCCTCAGATTTGCCCTGACCATTTGGTCTCGAGCTTCCCAAGCAAGGGCAGGGTCTTCTCCATGTAACTGGCGAGCTAATTCCTTTTCCTGTTCTGCAGTTAATAAAGGCGTTTCGTCTATTTGTTTTAGATAAACATCCAAACCTTCTTCTGGCGCCAAACCTTTTTTACTCATACCAAATTCCGATAATATCGCACATTATAATATCGTATTTTATTATTTTTTCGAACTCCTTAAATAACAATCGGCTAATTGGAATGTTTACGTTAATTATTGATAATAAATAGCAACATAAAATGATATTCCGTAACAATTGTAAAAGTTAATAAAAAAACGGGCAAAAAGTTAATTTTTGCCCGTTTTATCCTGTAACTTTAAATTAGCTTTAAAATCGGTTTGTCATTACATTTTATTTTCTTCGGTTTCCGAAGAATCGCCTTCTTGGCTTTCCTGTTTCAGCGTTTCAGTCTCAGCTGTTTCTTCGGTTGTGCCAACATTTTCGCCAGACACTTCTTCCGATGCATTTTTTGCTTCCGAATCGGTTTTGACTTCATCAGCTGAATTTTCCGGAGCTTTAGGCTGTAATTGAACTTTATCGACCCCGAGCGCTCCTTCAATGCTTCCGCCATCAAGGCCTCCCTTAAGCTCTTTAGGTTCGGATGCCCCTGCAGCGGATTCCTCGACTTGCTCATCTTCAGCAGCCCATTCCGCACGCTTTTTGGACAGGCCGATTTTACGCTCTTGAGTATCTACTCTAAGAATTTTAACTTCAAGCTCATCACCTATTTTTAGTTCGGAATCAGGCTTTTCGACTTTATGGTCCGCAATTTCGCTGACATGCAAAAGACCTTCAAGGCCAGGCTCAAGCTCAACAAATACACCGAAATTAGTTATTTTCGTAACTTTGCCTTTAACGATTTGCCCCGGCAAGTATCTATCCGGAATTGCACTTATCCACGGGTCTTCAGTTAGCTGTTTCAGTCCCAAAGACAGCCTCATCTTGTCCTCATCGACATCCAAAACAACACATTTAACCGTATCTCCCTTTTTGAGCATCTCATTGGGATGATTAATCTTTTTAGTCCAGCTCATATCCGAAATGTGCAACAAACCGTCAACGCCTTCCTCTATTTCAATAAACGCGCCATAGGTCGTCAAGTTCTTAACGACACCTTCGACAACCGTATTAGGAGGATATTTCTTAGCGACAAGCTCCCACGGATTAGATTCAATTTGTTTAATGCCGAGAGAAACTTCTCGCTTG
Organism: uncultured Phycisphaerae bacterium; assembly: GCA_964554055.1. Classification (GTDB taxonomy): domain Bacteria; phylum Planctomycetota; class Phycisphaerae; order JAAYCJ01; family JAAYCJ01; genus S014-18. The sequence goes on from CAZKNI010000287.1 coordinate 3,373, forward strand.
TCTTTATTAATGTCCAAAATAACGACATCTGCTATATCACCTAAATTCAACATATCGCCCGGATGATTTATCCGTTTAGTCCAGCTCATCTCCGAGATATGCACGAGACCTTCAACGCCCGGCTCAAGCCTAATAAACGCACCGTAAGGAGTAATATTGACAACTTCGCCTTTGGCACGAGAACCGATAGGATACTTTTCTTCTATTCTCGCCCACGGGTCTTCTGTTAGCTGCTTCATTCCGAGTGCAATCTTTTCTTTTTCCGGGTCGAAGTCAAGCACCTTGACCTCTATTTCCTGGTCAAGATGTACAAGTTCCGACGGATGATTTATCCTATCCCAACTCATATCCGTTATATGAAGCAGCCCGTCCATTCCGCCAAGGTCAACAAAAATTCCAAAGTCTGCCATATTTTTGACAATACCTTTGCGCACTTGCCCTATTTCAAGCTCTGCAAGCAATTTAGCTTTCGCTTCCGCTCTCTCTTCTTCGATGAGTTTTCTGCGAGATATAACGATATTTCGACGTTCAACATCTATTTTAATTATTTTTGCTTCTATTGTTTGACCGACAAATTCCCCTATATCGATAGGACGACGTATATCTACTTGACTTGCAGGCAAAAACACGGGAACACCTATATCAACCAGTAAACCCGATTTTATTTTACGCATTACTTTGCCGCTGACCTTGTCGCCTTCTTTACATGTCGAAATGATGCGTTCCCAGCCTCTTATTCTGTCAGCTTTACGTTTGGAGAGCACGCCCATTCCG
>CAZKNI010000288.1:0-3057 GCA_964554055.1 uncultured Phycisphaerae bacterium
CGAATTGCTTACCCGTTAAAGCCTCCGATTGAGCAATTTCGTTTTCATGATGCGGAAAAATCAAATCCATGCCCCCGCCATGAATGTCAATTGTTTCGCCTATGTGCTTAATACTCATAACCGAACACTCTATATGCCAGCCAGGACGACCGTTCCCCCAAGGCGACGGCCAAGAAGGCTCTTCGGGTTTAGCTGATTTCCAAAGAGCAAAATCAGCTTGATGACGTTTGTGGCATGATGATTTAAGCTCACGTGTTCCCGTCGATTGCTTCTCAATCGATTGGCCAGATAGCTTGCCATATTCGGGAAATTTGGAAACTTCAAAATATACATCGCCTCCTATCCGATAGGCATATCCCTTTTCTATTAGCTTTTCTATAAATTCAATTATATCGGATATATGTTCCGTAGCTTTTGGCATAACGTCAGGACGACGAACATTGAGTTTGTCCATTGCAGCTAAATAATCCGACGTTACGCGTTCAGCTAAGGTTTTCATGTCTATGCCCAAACGATTTGCCTCGGCAATAATCTTATCATCGACATCAGTAACATTTACAACAAGCTTGACAGCAAAGCCGCGATATTCAAGCCAGCGTTTGACTGTATCGAATATTACAGGGCCAACAGCATGACCGATATGCGAAGGCTTATACACCGTCGGACCGCAAAGATATATTCCGACTTTTTTATCGTTAACGGGTTCAAAATTTTCTTTTGTTCTCGTCAATGTATTATAAATTTTTATGCCCATTTATTATTCCTTTTGCCGAACTTGTTCTTTTCTTCAGCCTGTTCGCTATTTTTTATCTTGTTTTTTTCTTTATTTTATTAGATTACTGTTTTGTAACGGTCGCAACAGCAAGAGCAGCGATTGCCTCCGCTCTCCCAATCGAATCCAATCCTTCGTTCGTTTTAGCTTTTATATTAATCATTTCCATATTGATATTCAGAACATTGGCAAGAGTTTCTCGCATTCTTACTTTATACTCTTTAAGCTTAGGCTGTTGTGCTTGAATTATAACATCAATGTATGTAATTTGAAAACGCTTATCTGTAATTGTTTGAATTACTCGCTTCAACAATTCCTTACTGTCAATATCCTTATATTCGGAATCCGTATCGGGAAACATTTCTCCTATATCACCTAAGCCCGTTGCCCCTAAAATAGCATCAATTATCGCATGAATTACGACATCTCCGTCGCTATGTCCCAATAACCCTCGCTCATACGAAACTTCCACTCCTCCTAAAAATAGCTTTCTGCCCTCAACAAGACGATGAATATCGTTGCCTATACCGGTTCTGACATCAATTTTATTCATTACAGTTTCCTCTCTCGATAATTTCTATTATTTCGAATAAATTTGAAATAACATAATCGGCAAGATTAGCATAATCGGGAATATTATTATTGTGTACAATTAAAGCTGTTTGTGTCCCCGCTAAATTGCCCGCTTGTATATCAAAAAGATAATCGCCAACAACGAGTGTATTTATCGGTGAGATATTCATAGCCTGTATAATTTGCGTAACAGCTAACGGGTTCGGCTTTATAGGGCCATTTTCACGGGTAAAAGCATAAGGAACATTCAAGCGAAATTTATCACGAACAATCTGCCAAGCTCGAAAACAATTGCGAGTAAGAATAGCTGTCTGTATCTTTTGGCGAGCTAATATGTCGAAAATTTCTTTTGCTCCGTTATTCAGCTGAGCTGACTCAGCAGCTTGAAGTTCATAGCGAAGGAGTATTTGTTCTGCCCGTTTACGTTGTTCGTACGGCATAGCAACAATCGTTTCCCAAACAGGCCCTGATGTTATACCTATTTCTGCACGTATTTTATCAAAATCGAGTACGGGTTTCGTTATCGTGCCATCAAGGTCGAATATAACTGCTTGTATTTTTGTAGCAATACTGTTCATTTTCGTTCGTTTTTGTATTATATTATATTTAACGCTTATATTACGAATTATTAAATGTTAATGCTGCTCACTCAAACAATATAATAAAATAATAACAACGGATACTTAAATGTGTACAACTTTATTATCATATATGATTAAGCGTTTTCAGACAATATTGAATCTCGCTATCGTCTGGCTTTGTATTTTGGGAGGCCAAAATATCGCTGACGCCCGGAGCTGGTGGAATCCTCACTGGCAATATAGGCGAACCGTAATATACAAGCCGACACCGGAACTTTCACGCTATGATAGAAATAATCAGCCTGACGCTTGCGTTATAACATTTCTAACGAACGGAGCGATAAAGAATGACGGAAGCGATATTCGAGTTGTCGGGCAAGATGGCAAATTGCGAAAAATCTTTATTCTCTCAATCGGCCCGGGAAACATTGTTAAGCTGGCATTTCAGGCAAAAGGAACAAAAAAGCACAGATATTATGTATATTATGGCAATCCAAAAGCTAAGGATAATACAAAGAAAGAAAGCGGCAAATCGGATTGGCGTCCTAAATCGGGATTATTGTTAGAAACGTATAAATACGCTGGCGGAGCTATTGGCTCTGCTGAGTCGATAAAGGCAACTGTCGAACGAGCTATAAGAAACGAAACAAATCTTATAGGCAGAACATATATATCAGCTATTTTTATTCCGGGAAATCTTTTTAACAACGAACGAAGGACATGTAATCGTTATACCGGCAAGCTGATTTGTCGTAAAGACGGACAATATCAGTTTACGATAAGCTCTTATGATGCTTCCGCTTTGTATATAGATGACAAACTTGTAATCGCTTGGCCCGGACGGCATCGTTGGGTCGGCGATATTAGGCATAAACGGGAAATTACTCTTACGCCCGGCATGCATAAATTTGAACTTTATCATGTAAATTTTTCAGGAAAAGGGGGCGTCGTTGTTGCGTGGAAAGTTCCCGGAGCTGCAAGTTTCAGAATATTGGACGAAAAAAACTTTCAGCCGATTGTGAGAGGCTATTTGGGAGAGCTTAAAAAGCGTAAAAAGGAAATAACAGCTGATTTTGTCTATCGTCAGCAAAATTATGCTAATATGGAACATACAACTTTGTTTGAATATAA
>CAZKNI010000289.1:0-7454 GCA_964554055.1 uncultured Phycisphaerae bacterium
GATTTTAGCGGATTCTTGTGCTTCTTCGTATCGACGTTTTGCCAATTCTTTGGGTTTCATTCTAAAATGGCCTGCATTGCCATTTGTCATTGATACAAATTTAACCTGACAGCCAGCTGCGATTAACTTGACGGCTGTTCCGCCAAACATTAAATCAGGGTCATCCGGATGTGCACCGAATACAAGAAATCGTTTTTCTAAAGCCATTCCAATATCCTTTTAGTGTTTTAATTTGTGAGTTATTTTGCCAAATTTAGATAATGTTTCGAGATATCAAATATTCCGCCGCTCGTTTCGAAAAACTCATCATTAAGGTGAAATATTCCGTCAACAGGCTCAATCCAGCCAGCGGGATATGACGGGTGATAGGTTTTCATTTGTTCCCAATTTTTGTAATTTTGATGGCCATTGGATTCAAGCAATCCGATTTTCAATCCCGGAAATCTGCCGAGTCGAGCTGCTACTGTTTTATTCCAATCGACTAAAATCGGATTTACCGTAAGGTCGGCACAGAAACAGGGAACATTGTTATCGTATGCAAGTTTTGCAATTTTAAGCGACATACTCATTGTCTTTGCGATAGGTTTTAATGCTATCGCTTTATATCCCATTTGCATTCGCTCAATAGCGTCTCTGTCCGAATGCGCACTTTCGTCAGCTGCTAATCGGACTGGAATATCGGATACATCAACTTTATATTCTTCGGGAAAAGGTTCTTCTATAATGATTATGCGTTCTTTCGCTCCTATTGATTCGGCAAACTCTATTAATTCAAGCAATATTTCTTTCGATTCATATCGTCCGTTAGCATCAAGATAATAAGGAATAAATCCGTTTTCGGTGTAAGGCGTTTCAAAATCACGCACCGCTTCGTGAATGTCCTTTATGCGTTGCTTGTCCCATTCGAGCATTTTGCCTTGGCTGCCGTCTTTATCCGGGTCCGCGCCGATTTTAATTTTCAAGAGGAAATATCCCGATTTGACAGCTTCGATAATTTTTTCGAGCGGGACGTTATAACTCATCAGCGGAATGTTCGCTAATTTCGTCTCACGAAATGATAACGCCGGCTTAATCTCTGCCGAAAGCAAATTGTCAAACTGTTTCGTTTTCATATTTTTAGCGTATAACATCCAAGCTGCATTATCAACCGCAACGAGTGCGTTAAGGGCAAATGTTAATCTTAAGTTTGGATTATCCGTTACTTTTTTGGCATATTCATAAACACTCGGCAGAATATGCTCGAGCAATTCGATAGGGCTCGTCCAATTTACCTTTTTGGCAATTGTAGCTGCGTATGATGTAATCGCGAACATCATGCTGTTACCCGTAGCTTCGGGATATTCGGAGAAAATTTTAGCGTCCGACCAAAGAGTGCTTTGTGTAGCTAATCCAAGCCCGACATTGTCGTTGCTATCTTCGAATTTGACAATACTCTGCCATAGACCGGTCAGATAGCCGCCTTTGAACCCGAAGGGCGATAGCAAAGGTTCCAATTCGAAATTACAATTAATTCGTTTGATATTCATTTTCATTTCCTTTGGCATGTTATTTATTTAACCCGAATATACAAAAACAGAGTTGTTTTGACAAAGCATTTCGACCGAAAAATTGTTGATATGTTTTCAGGCAGAATCTATCTGTCATTCCCGAAATATAATCCGAGATGATTCGCGGCAAAGAGTCAATTTCGTTTCTGGCAAGATAGCGTTCGGGTAATAAATTCGGATTATTGAGATAATGCATAAATAAACGTGTGATTATTTGTTCGATAAGTTTCGATATGTCTTGCAGTTTGTCGTGTAGATAAACATTTTGCAGTAAAAATTGTTCCAATTTTTGTATTTGTTCCAAAAAGCCTGTTGAAAGTCCGATTATTCCCTTATCATCGATTATAAGGGCATTAATTATTTTCATTTGTAATCTTTCGCATATTACGCGCCTTATTTTATAAATGGGCAAACTTTTTATATCCGTATCAAGCTCATTTCTGACCCGATTGTAAAGTTCAATACTCAGCATATCCTCATTACGGATAAATCCCGCGCCAAAAGCATCTTCAATATCGCTAACATCGTAAGCGATTCTGTCAGCCCAGTTCGCAATTTGCGCCTCGAGCATAACTGAATTTTGAGGCATATTTGTGTCCTGTCGGTCATAAGGTGTGCTATGAAGTTCTAAACCTTTAAGTGTAGCCTCTGTCAAATTTAGGCCGACGAACCAGGGAAAGGGCCTTTCGAGATATTGCACAATGCGAAGCGATTGCTGATTATGTTCGAATCCCCCTTCATCCTTCAGCAATTTATTTAAGACTTGCTCACCTGTATGTCCGAATGGGCTATGACCGAGATCGTGAGCTAAGCCGATGATTTCCGCGAGCAATGTATTCGCATTAAATTTTCTCGCAATCAGTTTGGCAAGATGAGCAACTTCAACGCTATGAGTTAAACGAGTTCGAAAATGGTCAGCTTCAAAAGGAACAAAGACCTGAGTTTTATAGCCCAACCTTCTAAACGCTGTCGAATGAATTATACGGTGTCTATCCAGTATTAAGGGCGACGGAAAAAGTGTTTCCTGAGGGTCATCATATTGTCGAGTAAAATTTTGTTCAGCCATTTTTCTAATATTTCAATATATTTTCGATTATGTCATTGAGCGTTACGATTCCTATTGTCTTATTTTTATGATTCACGATTTGTGCTATCGGAGCATCGTGTGATTTCATTATTTCGAAGGCAATCAAAATTCGCTCGTCTGCACGAATTTTCGGAATTTGTCGTAAAAATTCAGCGGGAGCGCGATTTGAAGTGTCAATTAAAATCTGATAGCTATTGACGATTCCTATTATCTCATGTTTATTTTTTTTATAAATCGGCACGAAGCTATATTGATTTTGACGTAATTTTTCAAGAAAAGTTTCTCGTGAAATGTCTGCGGGCAAAGCGAACATCTGCCAAATAGGAATAATAAGCTCTACAAGTTTTCGTTTTGGCAATTCAATAATTTTTTCTGCGAGTGAGATTTGCAACTGCGAAAGTGCGTGCGATGTAAAGCTCTCTTTTATGAGCGACGATAGATTGTTCCAATTTTCGGTTTCTATTGACGTATTGCCGAATTTACTTGCAAATTTTAAAAGATAACGCGAAAGAAGATTGAAAACGGAGATAAGGCGAATTGTTTTTAATATCCAAAAGCTAATGTAGATAAATTTTGTAGATTTGAGCATTAATGTATTAGCTTGTGCATAGAAGCAATTTTTGGGAACAGCTTCCGTATAGACAAACAAAATAGGCGTTAATATAAGGGTTGCCAATATTTCCGAACGTATCTCGGAACAGCCGTGATGTATAAAATGAGACGTAACAAATCCGGTTATAAAATAGCTGAACAGATTTGTTCCTATGAGAAATGTTGCGATAAGTCCTTGTTGATTTTTCATTAGATTTTCAAGCAACAATGCCTGCGAATTTCCACTTTTGCACGCAAAGTGAAGACGTAACGGGTTAAGCCGATATAATCCCGTTTCTGCTCCGCAATACCAAGCTAAAATAAAACCGAATAGCACGGACCAAATAATCGTAGCTGCTAAGTTATAGCCGGGCATTAGCGCATATTTGAATGTAAATATCGATGATAGAATCATTTTAGAGCATCTTCCTCATTCCGTTTTTTGTATGCCAAAACTTTAATTATCCTATTCTGCTCGATTTTTTGAACTTGCAGGAATATTCCCCCGTAAAGTACGGACTCTCCTTGTTTGGGAAGATGTCCTGCTATATGAAGAATCAATCCTGCGACGGTTTTAATTTGCGCTTCGGGTTCGGGTATGTTTAATTCGGAACAAAACTCTTCTATTGGCAAATTTCCGTCAACGAGATATGTAGATTCTGAAATTCTTGTTATCATTGGCTTATCCGCACGCGGAAGTTCATCACTTGCTTTACCGGTAATAAATTTTGCAATATCTTGAAAGCTTATAATTCCCGCCAGCCCGCCATATTCGTCAACTGCAATTGCTATATCCGTCTTATTTTTATAAAGTTCAACAAGTAACTGGTCGATACGTTGTTGTTCGGGAACAAAGTCAGCTGTTTCAAGTATATCCGTAATATTTCCGGGTCTATCTAAAAAGGCACGTTTTGCGTGAACAATTCCGACAATATTATCGATTTCTTTTTCGTAAATAGCTACTCGGACGTTTCTTGTTTGACGTATTATATTAATTAGCGTATCAATTGGCTGATGTATCTCGCAAAGAGTCATTTCGACGCGAGGAATCATCAGTTGTTTCACTTTCATTTTCTGGAGTTGAACGACTTTTTCGAGCAATTGAGCTTGTTCCTTAGGAAGATATCCGTCTTCCTGAGCGATAGCCAACAGATTCTGTAATTCTTCGAGTGATATATGTTCTTCCGTACGAGAGCCTATTATCAACCTGACAGCTGGAAGCACAAACAATTTATTAAGAAGCGAAATAATGGGCGAAAGAGTTCGAGTCAATATCCAAATAGGACTTGCTATAATAGCTGAAAACGAGCTGCGCAGATGATATGCCAATGCCTTAGGCAATATTTCGCCGAATAAAATCACAGATATTAAAACGGACGTCCCTATATATGCTGCAAAAAGAGTATGCCCTTCCGATGCGAATTTATAGACAAGCATGCTCGAAATGGCGAATATGGATATATTGACAGCCATATTCGAGAACAAAATCGTCATAAGAAGCTCTTGTGGCTCTCTGAGGAGTGATTCGATTATATTTGAAGCCCTTGCAAATTTCCGTTTAAGATGTGTCCGTTCATATCCGGTTAAGCTAAATAATGCCGTTTCCGAGCTACTGAAGAATGCACTGAAAATCAGCAAAATCAACAAAGCCAAAAACGAATACGAATATTCCAAAATAATGTCAGCCAAATCACTCATTATCGATACAGCTCTTATTTTGTCAATTCGACATTGGACAATGTATTTCCCGTAAGTAAGCTCTCAAACCAGTTAAAAGCTCTATCGTAATGAATATCATGCCCGCCATCGAAAATTTCAAAGAAAAATCTTTTAGGCTTATATTGTTCGAGAGCTACCGCGAAATCAAAAGAATGCGTATAAGGAACGCTTTTATCGAATCGCCCGTGATGCAAAGAAAGATTTACATCCGTTACGTTCTCGATATATGTAATTGGCGAACGTTTCTTATATTCTTCAGATGTTTGCGGATTTTCCGACGGCGCTCCGCCGCAACAAGCTTCAATATGAGGAGCATATCTCGAGTTTTCTTTGTGCCATTTTGCTAAATCTGTTATCGGGCACCAGCTGCTTATAGCTCGCCAGCGAGACGGAGAATAGGCTGCCATCATTAACGCCATGTGTCCGCCGCCACTTCCTCCCAGAAGAAAAACATTTTCAGACGATACGGGATAATTATCACAAACGAAATCGAGAGCGTCAATAATATCCTGCATCGCCAATTGTGACCCGCAAGCTTGTTTGGCACGCGGATTTGTTTGTAGATTCGAACCGCGAAATTCCGGCAACAACAATGCCCAATTTCTCTGCTGGCATCGTGGCAGCATCTCTTCAATCTGATTAAATCTGTCAAAGCTCCATGTATGCAAACCCACAAGCAAAGGAACATTATGTTGACCCGAAGGATAAAACATCAAACTGTTTTCGTCCGAGCCGTCAATTGAAGACTTAACTGTTAACTCTTGCATTTCTTTTCCTTTGACAAAATTTAATTAACATACACGCTTTTAATTCGAACCGATTTTGCTTTGCGCTATAGGCTGACTTGCCGGCGCAGGCATAATTAAAAGCAATCTCGTTTGACGATATCTCGCCAATACTCTTGTACGTTTCGGCATCCGCCAAGCCACTTGATGATACGAATCGTCGTCTGTTGTCAAATATAACATCTTGCCCGAATATGTTGCATATTCCGAAAAGTCAGCTAAATGATGTAGCTGAATCACGTTGCGTTTTCCCGACAGATAAAATTGCAACGACCATCTTGGCTCGGGACCCGCCAAAACAATATCATCGTCTGTCGAATTAGCCTCTATCAAACGTGCTATCCTCCGACATGATAACACATCGGCGATACGAGGCAAGTCCGTATATGACAAATCAACCGTTAATAATATTACTCCTATTGCTATTAAAATCGTCATTGAAATTAGCTGCCAGTTACGCCAAAAATACCAAAACATTTTTAGCAAAATAGCTGCTAATACAGCACGATAAATCATGCTCACGCACCAGCCCCAATGCGCCCACCAGCTATCGCCAAATACATCGGGCAAATTTGTCCAGCGTTCCTGAAAACGAATCCAGACAGCGGATGCTGACCCTGCGATAAACATTAAAACTAAAGATAATCCCGCCAACATTATTAACGGATACGACCAAGCAAACGTTAACTGATTCTTTCTTCGAGGAAAATCGCTATTCATATAATCATAAAAGAAACGCCCGAGCATAACACTCAACGGTACGAACGCAGGAAGAATATAATTTACGAGTTTCGTCTTTCCAAATGAGAAAAAAACAATTACAAATAACATCCATATAATTAACAATCGTGAAGGTCCGTCCGGACGAACCTTTTCGAAAGCTGCTTTTAGATACCTGAAAAATGCAAGAATAGCAAGAGCTGTCCACGGTAGGGCGCCGACAAAAAGAGTGGCAATATAAATAAACGGAGTTTCGACATGACCGAGACTGCTTCCTTCAAATCGTTCAAAATGCTGCCTGATAAAAAACTCATAAAAATAATCACTGTGCGTGCTTGTCATGTAGATAAACCAGGGACCTGCTATTGCGATAATAATGGCAAAACCCAATATTAACCTCATACGCCAAATTATTTCCCACGTTCCCTGCCACGCAAGAAAAATGAATATTACAGCAGCGGGAATGAGTATCGCTATCAATCCTTTCGTCAAAATTCCCAATGCTATCGGAAAATACATCATTATGAACCATTTTGACGATTTATGCTGATTGTAATATCCTTTTATGAAGCACCAGAACGCAAAAGCGATAAACGCTGATAAATATATATCCATTCGGACAAATTTGCCAAATCCCATTATCGCTACTGTTGTGAATAATGTTGCAACACTTATCATTCCTATTAAATGATTAAACAAATTTGTTGCTACGAGATATGTGCTTAACAATAACAATACAGCTCCGATAGCTGGAATTAAACGTGCGGAAAAATTTGTTATCCCGAAAAGCTTAAAAGCTCCCGCTGTCAACCAAAAATATAGAGCGGGCTTATCGTAATAAGGTTTATTATCGAGCCAAGGTTCAAGGTAATTGTTGCGTTCTATCATATTTCGACTTATCAAAGCATATCTCGCCTCATCCGGATCGGTAAGAGCAAGTTTACCCGTGCCCGTCAAAAAAACAGCAGCTGATATCGTAAGCAACAGAGTTAATTGTAATATATT
>CAZKNI010000290.1:0-7844 GCA_964554055.1 uncultured Phycisphaerae bacterium
GTTGCCAGAGCTAAAGATGATATGCTGGCACATCAGTTAATCGACCTGCGAAATCAAGTACAATTTGACATCAATGCTACAAGAAAAACGATGAATAAGCTGGGCGAAAGATTATCCGAAGATTTGAGGTTACAAACGGAACGTGCTATTGATGAACTTGAAAAAATAGCGCAAAGTGACGATGTCGAAGCAATTCAACGAGCATTGAAAGAATTTGCGAATAAAACAGTCAGATTAGCGGAACTTGCTATTGCTCGGACCCTATCACAAGCAGTCGAGGATGCAAAGGATAAGCTTACACCGGAAACGATTTTACAATCGACAGAAAACATCGGCAATTCGTCAGCTGTTGTTACATTTTTGCCTGCGGGCAAGACGATAATTGCTCGGGTGGACGGTAAAGGCTATGGCGGCGAGGGTGTGCCCGGTTCGATATTAGATTTAGCATTAGCAAATAATGTGTATATTGAGCACGCGTGCGGCGGATTCGGTGCGTGTAGCACGTGTCACGTAAAAATTAGGGAAGGCGAAGAGTGTTTGTCCGAGCTGAGTGATATGGAAGATGCTCAGCTTGATCAAGCGCCGAGCGTTGATTCTACAAGCAGACTTGCCTGTCGAGCTGTTATCAGTAAGCCCGGAAAAATTGTTGTCGAGATACCCGCATGGAATCGCAATCTCGTTTCCGAGAAACATTGACAAAAACTAGTTACACCCGACAAGCTGAACGCAACAATTTCGTTTCTGCATTCCCGAAAAGCGATTTATATCGTCGCAGCATCTCTCGTCGCGAGCAAGAACAGGCATTAGCCTGCGAAAGATGTTTCGTTATTTTTAAGCCCGTTCGCGGAGAACAACTCTCGCCGTCGCAGCATCTTTTATCGCGAGCAAAATCGGGCTGTGCCTGCGAAATGTGATTCATTTTGTTTTTAAGCTTATTCGCGGGGAATGATTTTCGTTGTCGCGCAATGTCATTGCGAGCGAAGCCGCCAGGCGGAGCGCGGCAATCTCTTCTCAATCTTCAATCCTCAATCATCAATCTCTTCAGGCTATGCCTGCGAGAGATGTTTCGTTACTTTCAAAGCCTGTTCGCGGAAAAGCAATTTACATCGTCGCAGCATCTTCCGTCGCGAGCAAAAACAGGCTGTGCCTGTCAATCTTCAATCTCTTCCCTGCGTCATTGCGAGGAACGAGCTCGAAGAGCGAATGACGAAGCTGAAAGTGCCTTCGGTGCAATCTCTCCTCTTGTCAATCTTCAATCAACAATCTTAAATCTTCAATTCTTTATGCTTCCTCACGCCGCGAAGTTTCGCGAAGCGAAACGAAGCGCATAAACGGACTTGTCCGCCTAAAACCGAAAAGCGTTTCACATCAAAACAAAAGCCTTAATCCTGAAAATTTCAGCATATCAAAGAACGCCTGCATTTTGAAGTTTTAGGGCTTAGCAATCTCAGCCTGTTCTACATAAAAAAAGAAAGCACCAGGTGCCACTCGGCTTGCCTAGTGCTTTCCGGAGGGGAAAGAAGCCAAATAAAAAAAAGTAATGTGTGTTGGTCGCTTTTTAAATGTATTCTGTTTTTATAGGGCTTTATATTATTTTTCGTCTAATGTTGTCAAAAAACTTTAACAAGAATTCTAAAATATTCTAAAAATTTGTCAACACTTTTTTCACAATTTTTAACATTTTTTTAACATTTTTTCAACATCAGACCCTCAAAGCCGTTCCCATCTCTAAATTCTATAAAGCTAACATAAAAATATCAACGAAATACGCAAATCAGCGTCGAGCCAACAAGTTCAAACATCAACACTGTGCATACCCGCAGCTATGACATTTTACGCAACCTTCTTCAAAAGTCAAGACTCCGTCGCACTCGGGACATTTGATTTTATATGCGCTAAGCGAGCCGCCATTTCCGCCGCCATTGCCTCCGTTATTTCCGTTGCCACCTATTTTACCCTTAACCTTAACGGAAGTTGCAGCCGGCTTATCAAGCTCCGCCAAATCCGCTTCTCCAAGCAAAATAGCTTGGATTCCAAATCGCTCCTTAGCACGCTGATAACGCATAAGAGCCTTCGCTAACCCATCACCGAGACTCATAATCCGCCCGCCTTTACTCGGAATCGTCAAACTCGAACCGATATTTTTCAGCTGATCTATCACATGCCTTAAACTTCCGCCTGAACGAAGGAATAGCGAAATCATTCTGCAGATAGCTTCAAGGTCGGAGGCAGCTATATCGCCTCCCTTTCCCAGCTGAGCAAATACTTCAAGCTCTTTCTGACGCTTCGGGTCAACCGTAATACTTATATGCATATGTCCGAACGGAGTTACCTGACGTATTCTTATCGCAGGCAAATATTCCGGAACGGAAATAGGTTCAAAACGTTGGGGGGCGGGCGCTTCCCTGCAGCCTTTATCCTCTACCGCCCCCGGCGTTCCACCAGTGGACTTCTCTGTTTTCTTGGTCGCCATAGGCTGATGCTGACGGCAACCGTCGCGATATACCGTTATCCCTTTGCAGGCAAGCTTATATGCCTGCCTGTAAATTTCGTCAACCTGCTTGACAGTAGCATCATGAGGGAAATTTATCGTCTTGGATATACTCGCATCGCAATGTCTCTGGAAAGCAGCTTGCATCTTTAAATGCCAAATAGGCTCTATGTCATGTGCACATACGAAAATCCGTTTGACATCCTCGGGTATTCCCTCTATATGCTGAATCGAACCTTTTTCAGCGATTTTTTCCATAAGCTCGGAGCTATAAAATCCGCGTTCTTTTGCAATTTTCAGGAATATCGGATTTACTTCAATCATAGGCTTATTGTCCTTACGTTCTTTCAGGACATTCCTAAAAAATACAAGGCTAAATAACGGCTCAATACCGCTTGAACAATTAGCGAGCATACTTATTGTTCCCGTCGGCGCTATCGTCGTAACAGCTGCATTTCGCATAGGCCTGTCAAATTTCGTATCCCAAATGCTTCCTTCCCAATTAGGAAATCTTCCTCGCTGACGGGCAAGATTCTCGGAAGCTTGATGACCCGCATCGTTGATAAACTTCATTAATTGCTCGGCAAATTTGATAGCTTCTTCGGTATTATATCCGATGCCGAGTTTAAACAATGCATCGGCAAAGCCCATAACGCCTAATCCTATCTTTCTGTTAGCTTTACACATTTGGGATATCTGTTCGAGAGGATATTTATTCGCATCTATAACATTGTCAAGAAATCTTACCGATAACTCAACCGTTTCACGCAGGCTGTCCCAATCGAAAACTATTTGCCCTTGAATATCTTCTTTAGCAAAATATCCAACATTAATGCTGCCTAAGTTACAGGCTTCGTAAGGCAATAGAGGCTGCTCTCCACAAGGATTTGTAGCTTCTATCCTGCCGACTTGAGGTGTAGGATTATCACGATTGATTCTATCGATAAATACAATTCCGGGCTCACCTGTAGCGTGTGCATCTTTTATGATTAGGTTCCACAAATCACTTTTAGTATATATCGACGAAGGCTCAACTTTCTTGATTTTCCCGTTCTCATCACGCCGAGGAATGAGCGTCTTTATATCATATTCCCATATATTTACATTTTTGGGAATATAATATTCTTCACCGGTACGCGGATTACGTACAACGTGAGGAGAATTAGGGTCATTCAAAAATTCGTCCATCCACGCATCAGGAATTTTCACGGAGATATTGTAATTCGTAAACTGCGAAAGGTCCTGCTTTGCGTGGATGAACTTGAGAATGTCAGGATGATGGATATTCATCATTCCCATATTGGCACCCCTCCGGAATGCACCCTGCTGAATAGCATTGGTAGCCTCCGAAAATGCTCTCCAAAAGCTTATAGGCCCGCTTGTTGTTCCCCCTGAGCTTTTTATAAAATCTCCCGTAGGTCTTAGCTCATCGAAGGCAAATCCGGTTCCGCCACCTGCTTTTTGTATCAGCGCGGTATGCTTGATTGCCTCGAATATATCGTGAACGCTGTCCTTGACCGGAAGGACAAAACATGCGCTAAGCATTCCCATTTCTCTGCCGGCATTCATTAGCGTCGGACTATTAGGCATAAAGCGAGTCGAAACCATAAGATTGTAAAAATCCGTTTCGATTTGTTTTATTTCCGACGGGTCAGCTCCATATCGAGCTTCGACAGATGCTATCGTACTCGCCACACGGGTGAACATTTCTTCCGGCGTTTCGATAACATTTCCGTCTTTATCTTTTTTAAGGTATCGCGATTGCAATACTTTTAATGCATTTTCCGTGAGATTTACCGTTTCCCGCTCACTTTCGGAGTGTAAATATCCGAATCTGTCCGCCAATTTTTCTTCGATTGTCCTTGTTTTCATCCGTGAACTCCTCTTTTTTCGATATAATCCGAATATATGATTTGCTATAAATATTATGATAACAATAAATTACTTAAAAATACGGTTTTCATTACGAAATTTTCGAACCACTTTTCAATCAATATTCTTAATAAAGACAAAATATTGCCACTTTTTATCCGTTTTGCCAACATCTCTTACAAAAGAGACTAAATCAGCGACGAAAATATGAAATTTTTTGCTCCGTTTCACCAGAAGTGAAGCACCTACATTACAATATTAATCGGCAAATTTAATCTTGCCTCTCTACTATTAATTGTAGGCGAGATGATAAGATAACACAAGATATTGTAGTGTCAACAAAAATTTCAAAAAATTTTCGCCATTTTAAGTCTTTCTCGCCCAAAGAGTTACAAAAGGGCTAAAAATTTTGTAATTTTCATAAGATTTTTTCGAAAAAATCGAAAAAAATTAATGTAAAAAGCAAAAAATACAGAAAAAATGCTTGAATATTGGTTCGAAATTGGTACGATAACTCTTTAAGTGGTTCGAAAATTCGAGTTATGAGTCAATAATGCCAAAAACAACAAAAACAACGAATTTGTCAGCTAAAATCGCACGTAAGCTTATTGGATTTGCTGACAACGAAAACAAACCAGTTAAGCTGCCTTCAGAGCGTACGCTTGCGGAAAAATTTTCCGTCAGCAGAAGGCAAATAAGACTGGCAATAGACCGTTTGAGCGAAAAGGGGCTAATTGTTCGTAAACACGGCAGCGGCAATTACTTATTGCCGAAAAAGATTAAAACTGACGTTGTCAATATCATCATTCCGGAAGATATAAAGTCGGACGACCCATTTTACAATTCGCTAATTGCGCAGTTCTTTTTTTATGCTCATGAAAATAACATTAAACTCACTCCGATTAAATTAAGCGATTATATGCTTTTAAATCCCGAAGTTCCCATTGTTCTACCGGGTAGGATTAAAAAAGAAAAACTCCTTAAACTAAGAGAAATGACGATACATAGCAGCATAATTTCACTTGTTGATATTGAAGAGCAAGAGCAAACAAAAGATGAGAACTTTTGTTGTCTTTTTTATGACGATTATTTTATTGGCAAGCAAGCAGCGAAGATTATTGCACAATATAATCATAAGAATGTCTTATTTCTTGCGGGAAGCAAATCCGAGTATCTCTCATCAGCAAGACGATACGAATCATTTTTGATTAAAGCGTACGAATTAGGTCTAAATGTCAAAATAATGAATTGTAAAATGAATTATACGGGGGGCTATGAGGCAATGAGTGAATATATCCGCGAAAATAATGTAAACAACAGAAATCGCGCTACCGCTATTTTTGCAAGCACCGATTGGACAGCAGCAGGTGCATATTATGCGATAGCTCAAGCGGGGCTTTGTGTGCCTGAAGATTTTTCAATTATAGGTTGCGACGATGTTCCGCTGGCAAAACAATTAATGCCCGCACTTTCGACATTTAGGCTTGATATTGAAAATCTTGTTGAGCAAACATTTTCGCTTATAGAACAATCGTGGCGAACGGATATGCCTGCGAAAGTTATATTGAAACCGAAATTTATCAAGCGTCAATCTCTTATATTTTTACGGGAGCAACGTTATGAAACCGAGAGGCAATATTAAATGTTTTGACGAACTTAAAGGCTATATCGATGAATTAACGGTAATAGATACACACGACCATTCCGCTGGATATGGCCCGGATGCTGATGATGCAATTGAATTTATCATAAGCGGATATTTTAGGTGCGATGTACGTAGCGCATCAAATGACAAAACGGTTGAATTGCTTATCGACAAAAATGTTCCTCTTGAAAAACGTTGGCCCGTCTTTGAAAAAATATGGAATCGGACAAAATATACGGGTTACGGACTTGTTACTCGATTGATGTTGAAAAGATTTTATGGACTTGATGACCTAACTTTCGACGGCATTAAGAAGATTCAGGAAACTAATCTCCAACTTAGCGACCCGAAGATAAGCGAATCGATTTTGGATGAGATGAAAATAGAAGTCAGACTCGCTAATATTGCATGTGATATCGAGAAAATAATCAATAAGACATATAAATTACCTGCAAGAGCGAGACTCGTAATAGGCTTGCCTGCGTATCATTCGATAAAATCGTATAGCGAAATTCAAGCTATAGCTAAACCGCTTGGAAAAATTGTTACATCACTCGATGAGTATGTTGTGATTTGCAAAGAAATATTTACAGCTTACAGGGATTTCGGAGCTGTTGCGTTCAAAGACCAAAGTGCATATCAGCGAAAAATTGATTATTCCAATCCGACGAAATCACAAGCAGAAGAAATATTCAATTGGATAATGGCTAATCCTCGCAGAGTTGCTAATTATCCCGAACAAACGAAGCCTTTAGATGATTGGCTCTTTCATCAGTTTATGCGAATTGCCCGTGAGTTCGATTTGCCCGTACAGATTCATACGGGCATCCTAACATGGAATTATAATGATATACGAAATGCAAATGCAATCAATCTGCGTTCGCTGATTGAGCTTCATAAAGATGTTCGATTCGATATTTTTCACGCTAATTGGCCTTATGCTGAAGAGTTGATATATCTGGGAAAAAATTATCCTAATGTTTATATAGATTTCTGCTGGGCTAATATTATCGACCCCGTTTATTGCCAGCGTATGTTTAAGCAGATTCTATCAGCTGTTCCGCACGGAAAGATTCACGGCTATGGCTCGGATTATGAGGGGCAATGGCTTGCCCAAGCATGGGCGCATCTTAAAATTGCCAAGGACAATATTGCGATAGCATTAGCTGAAATGATTGATATGCAATATATAGATATTGGAGATGCCAAGGAAATCGCCAAAAATTGGCTTTACGATAATCCAAAGGAATTTTTCAAGTTATAGAAAGGGCTTACCGGTGAAAACACAAATCGGAATAGATATTAAAAGGATAAAGGGAAAAGTTAATCCGATGATTTTCGGACAATTCATTGAACACATGGGACGCGCAATTTATGGAGGCATATACGAACCTAACAATCCTAACAGCGATAAAGACGGATTTCGAGTCGGTGTAATAGAAAAGATAAAAGAACTTGCTCCGCCCGTGTTACGTTGGCCCGGGGGAAATTTCGTATCAGGATATCATTGGCAGGACGGAATAGGCGATAAGGCGAAGCGTCCGAAAAAATTAGAACTTGCTTGGCAGACGATAGAAAGTAATCAATTCGGAACACACGAATTTATAGAACTGTGTAAGCGAATTGGCTCGGAGCCTTATATCTGTGTCAATCTTGGCTGGGGCGGACCTGAAGAAGCTGTCAACTGGCTTGAGTATTGTAATTGCAATGCGGACACACATTTTGCAAACATGCGCAAAAAAAACGGAGCTAGCGAAACGTAGGCTGTGAGTAGAAACGGAAATTGCAAATTGCCGCATTTTTATAAAATTGCAAAACGAAATATATAAGCATATT
>CAZKNI010000291.1:0-5003 GCA_964554055.1 uncultured Phycisphaerae bacterium
TCTTACAGTTTTCAGAATTTGTTCGGGGAGAATCGGTTTACGGCTCGTCAGCGTTATTTGAGATGGGAAAGAGCCCGTCAATTAGCGGTGATGGCGGATAAGACGCCTTTGTTGGCGTCTTCGGGTGAACGTTTGCATTTGCCTGTAGATATTGATAAGATGATTTCGCCTAATCATGTTCGTGAAGGAGGGCAGAATATTCTTAGCCTTGACGGTAATGTGATTTGGCAGAGCTCGCCTTTATTTGGCATAAATAGGGACAATATCTGGCAGGCGGGTAACCTCATCGAGTATCGGGGCACCGAAACTCCTGCAAATGCAACAGATGTGTTTCTCGCACCGTAAAGTTGCATTCGCCTACATTTTCCGCAGGCGCAGGCACAGCCTGAAGAGATTGCCGCGTCATTCGCCCTTCGGGCTCATTCCTCGCAATGACGCAGGGAAGAATTGCGGATTGCGGATTTCGGATTGCGGATTGACAGACGCAGCCCGTTTTTGCGCTTTCGCGTTGAGGCATGATGCAATGAGCAACTTTATTGGAACGCGTAACGCTGCGATGCGAATCAATCATCAATCTCTTCATCCTGTTTTTGCTCGCGATGAGAGATGCTGCGACGGCGAGAGTTGTTCCCCGCGAACGGGCTTGAAGATAATGAAAAATCTTTCGCAGGCACAGCCTGTTTATGCGCTGCGTTTCGCTTCGCGAAACTTCGCGGCGTGAGGAAGCATAAAGAATTGAAGATTGCGGATGCGGGTTAGCGGAGATTTGTTGTTGGCTCGTGTTATTTCAAAATTGTACGGTCCGGGATATTGTTTTTTTCGAAGTGTTTCTCAATCCAGCCGCTAAATGCGTTTTCTCTACTGTCGAATTGTTTGACGTAAGGTTTAATGTCGAGAACGGGAGTTCCGTCGAGCATATCAACTTGGCTGAAATAAATTTTGTTGCCTTGTATAGATTCAAGTTTTACGATAGACAGGCCTATATGATTCGGGCGATGTGGGCTTCGAATAGCGAATATTCCGTGAGATTCGTCTTCGAGAAAAGGTGTCGATTGTAAATCTTGCTTCTGTGATTTGTGAAAATAATAAATTAGGATAATGTGGCTGAAATTGTCCAAATCTTTTAGTCCGGGGATATATTGTTCTTTTAGTTCGACATACGCGATAACGTCGGGCTTGAACTTTCCTTGAATGGGCATGTCTTTGGGTTGCTTGTATGGAGAATGTATTGTTCCGATTGGAGTGATTACGATTTTTTCGTTTTCCGGATTCATTTTGTATGTTCCCGCTCGTGCTTAGCAAAAATGATTTTAATATTCAGCTCTTGCAATATATACGATTTTTTTCGTTTCGTGAATCGAAAAATGTTTGTGTGATATGAAAAAGTTATAAGTTTTCTAAAATAGGGGGTGCAGGTGATTGAGGGGAATGAGCAGCAGACTGTTGAACGCAGGCACCGTATTTTGTCGTGCCGGTTCAAAAGTTTTTCCTCTGCAAGGGTGATTAAAGGGTCGGCAAGATGAGCAATGATGAAAATGCTTTCACTTTGTCGGCATACGCAAACCGAGCGATTATGCATTGGGTTCCGAAGTATAATCTTACTTTGTGTTTGGCGTCCAGAACATCACGGGAGCAGTTATTCCGCCGGTTCCCAACTCGTCCAATTGTTTGTTTGTTATTTTTACCGCAATAGTATTGGGCTTGCCGAATTGAATTGCGTCGGTGGCATCAAGTTCGAAGGGCTTGAATGTTCCCGCTACTCCCGGAAGCCCATGTCCCGGATTGCCGCTAGTTCCGATGAATTTTCCATTCAACCAAACCTTTGCCTTCTCGTCCACACCTCCAAACCAGAGATAGATTTTTCTCCCCTTAAAGTCAGATGGAATGTCAACTTCTGTGCGGTACCATGCGAAGCCCTTATAATAGTGGAGTCCCTGGTCGCCCCAGCTTGCGGTTTTTGTCCGTAGGCGTTGCCAGTTTCCGCCGATGTGTCCGCTTCTAAACCAACCGGCGGATTCGCCGATATCGTTCGGGTCGATTAGAAAGTCCCACTCATCCGGACAGCCTGCGACGAGTTTTCCTCTCTTGACGATGCGTTCATAGCCGCTTTCCGTACAGGGGGACCAGAATCGTGTGATGTATGAATGAGCAGTGCGCCACCAAAGAGGCCTTGCTTCTTGGTCCTTATTTTTGCCGAAGGGTGCTTTTCCGGGGGGATTCGGATAAAGCCTAAAACTTAACATGATGTCGGTAAGTTTTTGCAATCTGTCCAGTGCTTTCTTAGCGGTAACGAAATCGAAGCGGTTGCGTGCATCGAGCATTTGTAAAAAGGCTTGCAATCGTTCATAGCTGAGTCTGTAAAGTTGAATTCTCTGTGCGAAGGTGTTGTTTTTTCCCGCTAATAGGGCAGCTTGATTCAGGAGTTTTATGCCTCGTTCCATACGATTACGGGTGAAGACCTTGGGAATGCAGAAACTGCCTCCGGTGTGGCAGTCCGTATCTCGAAAAGCATGATCAATCATCTCGAGATATTGCCCCATCGGTTTTGCTGCGGGACCAAAAAATTTCCGATAAAACTCGCGCAGGAGTGCATCGACATCGGTATTTACATTCCACATCAGACGCGCCGCTACGTAGAGTGTCGGTGTGTCGTTAACCCACGCGGGCATACACTCGACTCGCCATCCCCTGATGCCGTATTTATAAGCGATACGTGTTTCATCGCGTATTGCGTGAACTTTGCTGAATGGCAGGCAAGGGTCTGCCAGGTTGAAGTAATATCCTCTTTCGTAAACTTCGGGCAGGAGTTTTACCCATTGCTGCATAAGCGTTTTATAAAAGGAACGGTCCGGACATATTGGATTTGACATACCGTGAATTCGGCATAGAGTGATAGGTGCGAAGGCAGGAACAATGCACGGGTCGGGCTTGTATTTTCGTGGAGGTAATTTATATGTGTGATAAGCGTAAAAGCAAATCGTCTTGCCCGGGTAGGTTTTGTGTACCTCTTTAAGAATTTGATTGAAAAACCAAATGTATCGGTCGGTTCGTGAAGGTTCCGCTGCGTAGGGGTCCCATTCGCCCGAATCGAGGGCGCGACAGTGTTCGCATTCGCAGAACCC
Organism: uncultured Phycisphaerae bacterium; assembly: GCA_964554055.1. Classification (GTDB taxonomy): domain Bacteria; phylum Planctomycetota; class Phycisphaerae; order JAAYCJ01; family JAAYCJ01; genus S014-18. Next base: position 3,123 of record CAZKNI010000291.1, read on the forward strand.
TCCCCCGTCACTGGGGCCCATTCCAATGCCGGATAGGTTCGGATGTTTCTTGAAGTAATCCATGACGTATGCTGTTGTACGTTTAATCACTTCCGGATTGCTGAGGCATAATTGCGGCGGTGTTCGCTTACCGTTTACAAGAGCAAAGAGCTCCGGCTCCGTTTTGAAATCGGCGCGAGGGAGCATTTGTATCCCGTGTGAGCCGAGGAATATCGGCCCTCCCAGCCGTTGATGCCGATACCAAGGCAGTTTGCGGGAAACGGTCTGTAAATGTCGGCTTGGGAAAGAGGGTATTCGGAGTATATGGGTAAGGGGGACGGCAAGAGTGCGTTTTTTGGGGATAACTGTTCCGAGGTCGCCCGGCATATACCATCGACACCCAAGTTTTTCGAGCAGTTCATATACCGCGAAAAGAGTTCCCTCCGGCGACAATCCCGTCAGGCTTATCACGTGTGATTCGACGGACATCATGCATGCGTCCGGGTCGGTACTTCGTTTTCTGATTTGTATCACAGCTTTCGGAGAGAGTTTTTGTCCGATTTTAATGGGAATAAGTCCATCTTGGATTTGGGAATTGCCCCGTACGACGGTTAATTTTGCTCCGGACATTTTTGCAATGTAAACCTGTAACTCTTTGGCAGCGAACTCTTCGTCTTTATGGGGTTGTTCGGGTAATACGATGATACTCATAGGTTTCGCATTTTTGACCATAACGACCTGCGGTTGCGATGCTCGAAGTGCGGCTGTCCATCCTGTCAGTTGAAGGCAAATCAGAATAAGCAGTGTTTTATTGTTCATTAAGAGTCCTTTCAATGTGTTTGTAAAATTAGAAGTCTTGCGGGGTCATTGCTCAGAAATGGGGGAATTCCCTGCATAAAAAACGCTTTGTCTTCTCCGTCGATTTTCAGTTTCCATATTTTACCGTCGGCTCCGGAGGGTACTTTGATTCGATGTTCAATCCAGTTAGTGCTTTTAGTAACGGTTTTGGGATAAACAGGCTCTTTTTTTTCGGTAGAATCCCAAATAGTAAGCGCATAGGGTTCTCCTTTATCCGCTTTTCCTATGAATGAAAATTCGCGTGTTCCTTTGGGTATATAGAAGTATAATATGCACGTGCCGATGGGATGAAGATTCCGATTTACCGAAGACGCCTTTATCACGCTATAACGATTTTTGACGGTGAGACGAGCCCAGGCACTTCCGGGCATAATTTTCAAGGTATAAATTCCGGTAGAGGTTGCCGGAACGATGAGAGGATGTTGGCTTGAAATTATTCCCGTACTGATGACGTTTTGTTCCGGACCGATAAGCTCGTACGGCGTTTTTTTGTTCTTATGTGTTCCCGTTATCTTTAAGACTTTGATAGTTTTGCCTGCTTGTTCATAGATGAGAATCGTCGCAGGGCCATACCGGAAATTTACTCCCATGTCTTCGGAATATTTTGCAGGATGTTTATCAAGCGGTTGCATGAAATAATCGTTTTGAGATTTCCATCTCGGGAGTTCTTTTTTAGGCTTGGGAATGACCATTGTCTTGAGGAAATTTTTGATTTCAGTTTCATTCATCGGCTGAATCTTTTTTTCCGGCGTCTTTGTCAATGTCTCACAAATTTTTAATATTTCTCTAATCATACCGTTAAAGATGATATTTTTTCCTCGAAGCGTTTTCGCAAGTCGTGCCGCTGTCAGGCTTTGTTCCGGTTTTAGATGTCCGGATGTCCCACGATTATACGATTCAAGCAGGTAATAATATATCCTCAGATAATCGATACGTTTTTTGACATCGTTCCGTTTGGCGAGTTTGGCTGCCTCCTCCAAATCATGTCGCAGATGAACAACAGTTTTCTGCATGAGGAAAACACCTTCACTATTGATTCGTTCG
>CAZKNI010000292.1:0-4001 GCA_964554055.1 uncultured Phycisphaerae bacterium
AATAACGAAAGCCGACAAGGATTATTTATGAATAAAAAAGGAAATATCGTTCAAGAAAGCAAAATCGAACAATGGAAAAAAGAACTCGAAGCGCTTACCGGTAACGATTATTCGTGCTGCTATCAATGCGGAAAATGTACAGCTGGCTGTCCTGTCGGGCAATTTATGGATAATCCGCCAACGCTTTTGATGAGGCTGATTCAAATCGACAAAATAGAAGACGCCCTCGCAAGCGATTCACTTTGGTGGTGCGTCGGCTGCGGAACATGTACAGCGAGATGCCCGCAAAATATGGAAATCGCAGGAACACTCGACGCATTACGCTCGATTGCGATAAGAGAAGGAATCGTAAGCAAAGATATCGAACAAAAACGAGTAAACGCATTTCATCAAGCTTTTCTAAATACAATTCGTAAATCAGGCCGACTTAGCGAAGTTATGCTTGTTAATAATTATAAGTTGAGAACGGGCACGTTTATACAAGATATGGACGCTGGCTTAAAAATGATGCTTAACGGAAAAATTAATCCGTTTTCTATAATTACCGGCGGAGAAAAGGTTGAATCGCTTGAACAAATACACAAGATTTTTGAATTAGCGGAAAAACAGCACAAAGTTGATGACGTCGAACAACGTCGCCCTGAAAAAATCGAAATTCAATTTCGTCAACCTGTCAAAATTGATACAAATAAAACGATAGGGTATTATCCCGGCTGTTCTCTTGACGGAAGCGCAAAAGAATTTGGCATATCGACACGAAAGCTTTGCGAAATTTTGGGACTTAAATTGCAAGAAATTCCCGATTGGAATTGCTGCGGCGCAAGCTCCGCTCATGCAACTAATCATACGTTAGCTCAGCTGTTACCTGCAAGAAATCAGGCACTTGCAGATATGGCGGGATTCGATTATGTGCTTACGCCTTGTGCTGCGTGCCTGAATAGGCAAATAATCGCTCGAAATTCATTGAGAAAATCGAAACAGCTTAGAACAATAACGAAGGACATTGTCGGCATTGAGCCTACTCTTAAATCGGATTTTATCAGCTTGACTCAGCTGTTGTTAGGACTCGACACGGAATATATAAAATCGAAGGTCGTCAAACCGTTAAATGACCTGACTTTCGCATGCTATTACGGATGTCTTTTGGTTAGGCCTGTAACGATTATGGGATTTGACGACCCGGAAAATCCAACAAAGATGGATAAACTTGTCGAGTCGCTGGGTGCGAAAACAGTCGATTGGGCGTTTAAAGTTGAATGTTGCGGTGCGGGATTGACGATGGCAAATCCTAAACTTATAGAGGAGCTAACACATAAGATTTTTCGCAATGCATTACAATCTGGCGCACAAGCTTTTGTTGTGGCTTGCCCGATGTGTCATAGCAATTTGGATATGCGTCAAAAGTCGATGAGAAAGCGATTCGGTGATGTTCCGGAAATGCCAATATATTATTTGTCGGAATTGATATCTATCGCTTGCGGCGCAGACCCGATAGAGGTTGCTGTAAATAAACATTTCACGCCGGCATTGGAACTGATAAGATAAAGTTAAACGGTGTAATGATGAAAATCAGACAAATTGAAACAAGAGCAAATAGCTATTCGGGAATTTTAATAATCATCGGAAAAACAGGTAAAAATTATTTGGCATATTCGCCCTGATTTTCCGGATTTTATTGCTACCGGAAAGAAGGGATAATCTCAAATGAGGATATTTTATGGCAAGAATCGGAGTTTTTGTTTGTCATTGCGGCGAAAATATAGCAGGCATCGTTGATGTAAATAGAGTTGCAAAAACACTCGCGGAGCATCCGGGCGTAGCATATTCGATTGATTATAAATATATGTGCTCCGACCCGGGACAGAAGCTCGTTAAACAAGCAATATGTGAACATCGCCTAAGCGGGCTTGTCGTTTGTGCGTGTTCGCCTCAAATGCACGAAGCAACGTTTAGGCGTGTGTGCGCTGAAGCGGGATTAAATCCGTATCTTTGCGAGATAGCTAATATTCGCGAACAATGTTCGTGGGTGCATACGGATAAAACACAAGCGACAGAAAAAGCTATCGAAATAATCCGTTCGCTCATAGAAAAAGCAAAGCGTAATAACGAACTTTATCCTATTCATGTTCCTGTTACAAAACGGGCTCTCATTATCGGTGGCGGAATAGCGGGCATTCAATCAGCTCTCGATATCGCTAATGCCGGCCAAGAAGTTGTACTCGTTGAACGTGAGCCTTCAATCGGCGGACATATGGCTCAGCTATCGGAGACGTTTCCTACGCTTGATTGTTCACAATGTATATTGACGCCCCGAATGGTCGAACTCGCTCAGCATCCTAAAATTACACTTTATACATACGCAGAAATCGAAGAAATCGCTGGCTTTATAGGCAACTTTAAAGCCAAAGTGCGACTCAAGGCACGTTATGTTGATACGAATAAATGCACGGGCTGCGGGGAGTGCATAACGAAATGTCCCGCGAATAAAATTCCGTCGAAATTCGATTGCAATGTGGGTATGCGAACAGCAATATATACGCCTTTTCCGCAAGCTGTTCCTAATAAGCCTGTAATAGATAAAGATAATTGTATTTATTTCCAAAAAGGAAAATGTAGAAACTGTGAACGTGTCTGTCCGACGGGTGCGATAAATTATGAAATGGAAGATGAAATTATCGAAATTGATGTCGGGGCAATTGTCGTCGCGACGGGATTTGAGGTGCAGGATACAGATATTTACGGCGAATATGGCTACGGTAGATATCCGGATATAATAACATCTTTACAATTCGAAAGATTAGCATCGGCAAGCGGGCCTACGAACGGAAAAATTGTGCGTCCATCCGACGGACGAGAGCCGAAAACAATTGTATTTATTCAATGTGTAGGCAGCAGAGACCCGGCAAAAGGTTTGAGATATTGCTCGAAAATCTGTTGTATGTATACAGCGAAACATATGATGTTGTATAAGCACAAAGTGCACAACGGTCAAGCATATAATTTTTATATGGACATAAGGGCAGCCGGCAAAGGATATGACGAATTTGTGCGAAGAGTAATTGAAGAAGACAAAGCTTGTTATTTGCGTGGACGCGTAAGCAAGATATATCGTGATAGCGGAAAACTTATTGTTAGAGGAGTTGATACCCTATCCGGCAAGCCAATTGAAATATCAGCTGATATGATTGTTTTAGCAACAGCAGCTGTTCCGCAAGCCGACGCAGAACAATTGGCGCAAAAGGTCGGAATAGGTTATGACGAATACGGATTTTTCAATGAAGCACATCCTAAGCTTAGGCCGGTAGAAACAGCAACCGCAGGAGTTTTTTTAGCTGGCGCATGCCAAGGGCCTAAAGATATTCCCGAAACAGTTGCCCAAGCATCAGCAGCTGCCAGTAAGGTTATAGCGTTATTTAGCAAAAGCGAGTTAGAGCGTGAACCGATAATCGCGTATATAGACGAGAGCCAATGCGTAGCGTGCTGGGGCTGCTATCAAGCCTGCCCCTATAATGCGATTGAGAAAAAAGATATTCTCGATAAATCAGGTAAAGCAATTAAGCAGGTCGCGTATGTTAATCCCGGTTTGTGTCAAGGTTGTGGCGTATGTGTTGCATTCTGCCGTTCCGATTGTATCGACCTTCGGGGCTTTTCCGAACAGCAAATATACGCCCAAATAATGGGACTGTAAACAAAACATTAATCGTAATTCCTCTTATGTCCTGCCTATTTATAGTCGATATCAGTACTGTGAAGCAGTTTTTCAGGAGGATATTACGATGAAAACACTTTGGTTTGTAGAAGCAATTATCATTGCGAGTGTCTTATTTGTTGTCGGATATATAAGCGTACCGGAAATAAGCATGGCGCTACAATAAATACTCGGCAATATTCATAAACATTATCAGTGTAACCAGTTAACTCCAAAGAGTTTATTGATGACGTGCGGAAACAAAACACATATTGTGTTATTAGTCTTATATGCAATAACAGCTTTCCTTGCA
>CAZKNI010000293.1:0-2997 GCA_964554055.1 uncultured Phycisphaerae bacterium
AAGGTCTGTGGCGGGTTATTTTCGAAAACAAAGATAAAAATAAGCGTCAACCGGTAATCTATCGGAAAGTAGGGCACGGACAAGCTGTTAAAATAAATTGGAATAAAAATCTATTCAGTGTATTTGTCGATAGTTCCCCGATTTTACTCGAAGGTGATTTCAACAATATAAAAATAAATTATCTGCGGTGGATACCTATCAAACATAAAAACAATATTGTCAAGTGGGATGGGAAGGCGCCGGTATGTTTTGTTACACCCAGTTTGAATAAGATTCGTATAGACGGAGTTGATTCGGATTGGGAAAAGGTTCAATCGGTGAAACTGAATTACCGAAAATTAAAATCCGGAAGAAACAGCGTTGACGATATTTCCGGACATGTAAACTTTTCATGGGATGAGAAAAATCTGTATATTTTAGTGAAAGTAACAGATGATAAGCACTGTCAGCCATATCGCAGCAGCGCTATATGGGCGGGCGATAGTTTGCAGCTCGGTTTTATAAAACAATGCGATAAAAAATCAAATTATTTTGAGCTGGGCTTCGCGTTATCCAAAAATAGCGAGATTGAAAGAACTTGGTGGCATGTACCCGAGAAATTGACAGAGGATAAAGTCAAGCTAAAATCTCTAATAAGCAAAATCAAAATCGATATTAAACGCGTCGGCAATCGGACAATCTACGAATTATCTGTGCCGGTAGATTCAGCTCTTTTGCCAAACTTATCAATCGGGGCATCAATCAGAATGGCAATTGTCGTTAATGATAATGATGGTGACGGGCGACAAGGATATTTATATTGGGCGGATGGAATTGCAAACGGTAAAGATGCAGACAAATATGGAAAATTGATATTTACAGCGTCGCGGAAATAAGCTTAGCCTTATCTGACTTCAGAGAAGATATTAAGATATAATCTATAGAACATGCTGCTCACGCTGCAAAGCGAGTGTAACGAGCGCAGCGCACAAATCCCGCAAGGGGCGCGGAGAACGTTTTTCATCGTTGCTGCATCTCCCGCCGCGAGCCAAAACGGGCTTTAGCCCATCAATCTTCAATCTAAAATCATAAATCTTTTTCCAGTCTATTCTATTTCTTTCTATTTTCACTCTATTTCTCTCTATTCGCTGTGTTTTTCCCCGCTTTTCGTCGCTTTGGAAAAATTTCATTTTTCCGATTTTCTCAGCTGCAGGCCAGCCAACAAGTTACGCACATCCCGTAAAAATTGTTAACTCAAAAATTTGCATTGTTCACTTTTATAGCTCATCTTTACTTGTGGACGGAAAATATTCCGTTCAACATTTTGTTGTTTGACAATTAAATATTGAAAATATCGAGGACATTGAAGAAACATTATTATTTTCTGCCGCAGCATTTTTTATATTTCTTGCCCGACCCGCATGGACAAGGATCATTGGGACGAACTTTAGGTTTATCCCTTTTAATCGTTTTGACAGCTGTTTGTGCTTCTCCCTGTCCTTGCATTGCCGCTTGCCTGTCCGCTTCCGAAAATCCCGACATTTCCGCGTGCTGAGCTTGCTGAATCTGCCAGACCGAGCGTGCTTCCATTGGCCCCGTTATCTCAACTTTCATTATCAAGTCGGTTACCTGTTGGCCGGCGGACTCTAACATTTGATTGAACATTGCAGTTCCTTCACGCTTATATTCGATTTTCGGATCACGTTCAGCATATCCCCTGAATCCGATTGCCTGTTTGAGGTGATCCATAGCAAGCAGATGTTCTTTCCATGCGCTATCGTAAATGCTGAGCAGAACCATTTGCTCGAGTCCCGTAAGCTCGCGCCGCATAAAGCTGCGGGCAAGTGGAAAAATTATTTCTTTCGGATTCCCGTTTGCCAATTTTTCAGCGGAAATTTCCGTGTAATATCGATGTTTGCACCAGTCAGCTATTTTTTCGGGCTCGCCATTACAATCTTTTAGCGCACTTTCAATTTCCGATTCTAACTTTCCTTCCGCCAAATAGCTGCGGGATGCTGCCAATAATTCGTTACGAATCGAGTTGATATCTTTGTTTTGCACATCGTCTATCGACCAATTCAAGCGATATTTCATATTTGCCCATTCGACAAGTTCTGCCAAACCGTATGCATTTACATTTGCTTGATGCTCTTCGGAAGCAATCGTTTGTGCAAGAACAAAATTAACGGGAAATTCAATTTCTCGTTGAAGATATTTCTCTTTGATTTTCTCTATTATTACATCACGTATCTGATTAGCGTCCAAATCTTTTATATCTTGCAAGCGCAATTCGATTGCAAATTTGTTCTTTGCCCATTCAGCTAAATTAGCTTTTGAAAAGTGAGGCTCCAAAAATCTCATAAGGGGCGTAAAATCGAATTGCTCTATTTTCGAAAGAGCAGCTTCCGTTAATTTTTCTTCGATTTCTTCAGGCTCTGATTTGCGCAATTGAGTAATCGAAATAGAAACATTGAATCTACTCATTGCCCATTTCGCAAGTCCGCTATAATCCCAATCTTTTCGTTCAATATCAGGGTCTAAATACTCGCCTATTGTCATTTGTATTGTGCTGATAGCTTCTTCTTGAGCTGCTTGTTTTATTTGATGAACAAGGTCTTCGTATCCGTCCGTATCAATGCGATTAGGCTGAATGCTTACCGACAAATGAGCTCGAACCCATTCTGCAATACATCTTGCGGGATATTGTTCGTCCAAGAAGTCGCTTATTGCATTATCGACGACATCGGAAATCATTCCCCAAATCATCTGTTCTAAATTTTTCCCTTCCAATATTCGTTGACGCAAGTTGTAGAACACCTGACGTTGATAATCCATAACTTCATCATATTCGAGCAGATTCTTTCGTATCGCAAAATTGCGCTCTTCGACCTTCTTTTGTGCTCGTTCAATACCTTTAGATATGCGTTTGTTCTCGATGGCCATTCCTTCTTCCATGCCAAGCCAATCGAGCATCTTTAATACCCATTCGCCTGCAAAAAATTTCAACAAATCATCTTC
>CAZKNI010000294.1:0-2996 GCA_964554055.1 uncultured Phycisphaerae bacterium
AAAGTTTTAGTATATTTTGCAAAATATTTGAATTAGCAGGAGTAAAATGCAATTACAGCGGATTAGAAATTTTGCAATCGTAGCACATATCGATCATGGCAAGAGTACACTTGCGGATCGTATGATACAATTTACCGGAGCTGTTTCAGAGCGTCAGTTCAAGAATCAGTTGCTTGATGATATGGAATTGGAGCGTGAAAGAGGAATAACAATAAAGGCGAGTGCTATTACGTTGTTTTACGATTATAAAGGTGAGCAATATGAGCTGAATTTAATTGATACGCCCGGACATGTTGATTTTCATTATGAAGTTTCTCGAGCATTAGCGAGTTGCGAGGGCGCCTTGTTAGTTGTTGACGCTACGCAGGGTGTTGAGGCGCAAACAATAGCTAATGCATATTTGGCAGTCGAAAACGGTTTGGAAATATTGCCGGTTGTGAACAAAATCGATTTGCCGGCGGCTCGTCCGGAAATAGTTGCGGAGGAAATAGAGCACGCTGTCGGTTTGCCGGCGGAAGAGACAATTATGATTTCCGCGAAAACAGGAGTGGGTATTCCCGAATTAATGCAGGCGATTGTAGAGCGATTGCCGTGCCCTAAAGGTGATGAGAATTCGCCACTTCAAGCATTAATTTTCGATTCTGCGTATGATGATTATAGGGGTGTAATTTGCTATATCCGTGTTGTTAACGGAATTATTTCTAAAGGTGATAAGATTCAATTGATGAGTAGCTCGCAAGTTTATCAAGTTAGCGAGTTAGGGCAATTTCGTCCGCAGATGACGCCTATTGATAAATTGCAGGCTGGCCAAGTCGGGTATTTTATAGCGAACATAAAAAATTTGGGTGATGTACGAGTTGGCGATACGGTAACGTTAACATCTAATCCCGCAGCTGAGAGATTGCCCGGCTATAAGCCGCCTTTGCAAATGGTTTTTTGCGATTTGTATCCCGGGCCCGATACGGAGTATTTGCATCTCAAACAAGCATTGGAAAAGCTTCAGCTTAATGATTCGTCATTTACGTTTCAGCCCGAAAATAGCGAAGCTTTGGGTTTTGGTTTTAGGTGTGGCTTTTTAGGATTGTTGCATTTGGAAATCATTCAGGAACGTCTTGAGCGAGAAGCGGGTATTACGGTTGTTCAGACAGCGCCGACGGTGAGTTATCAAGTTGTTATGCGAGATGGAAACGTAATTACGATAGATTCGCCCGCTAAATTGCCGGACCCGTCCGAATATACGGAAATTCGGGAGCCAATGGTCGAGTGTAGCTTGATTGTTCCTGCTGATTGCGTTGGCGGAGTTATGAAATTGGCGGAGCAGAGGCGAGGCCAGTTTAGACATAGCGAATATCTCTCGCAAAATCGTGTTATGCTCAAATATAAATTTCCTCTGGCAGAAATTATTTATGATTTCTATGATAGGCTTAAGACGATTACGAGAGGGTATGGAACGATGGATTATGACCTTGTGGGTTATGAGCAGGGCGATTTAGTTAAACTTGATATTTTGGTCGGAGGAAAGAAAGTTGATGCTCTCTCAATTATTGTTCATCGTAGCGTAGCGGAATATCGCGGTAGGCGTGTATTACAAAGACTCAGGCAGGAGATTCCTCGTCAGATGTTTGAAGTGGCATTGCAGGCTGCTATTGGCTCGAGAGTTATAGCTCGCGAGACAATTCGTCCGTTGCGAAAAAATGTAACTGCTAAATGTTATGGCGGCGATATTACGCGTAAACGAAAATTATTGGAAAAGCAAAAGGAAGGCAAAAAGCGTTTGAAGCAAGTCGGTAAGGTTCAGATACCGCAAGAGGCGTTTATTGCTGTCCTTGATCAGGGAGACGGTGGCAATGGCTAAGAAACAATTGAGCAGGAATGATAGCCAAATGTTTTGGCTTATCGGAAAATCATTTAAGGCAACTCTGGAATCGATAGCTATTGCGTTTATAATGGCGTTTATTTTTCGTGCGTTTATAGTTGAGGCATATCGTATCCCGACGGGTTCGATGGCTCCGACGCTTTACGGTGCGCATCGTACGAGAATATGTCATGATTGCGGATATGAATATGCTTATGAAATTCGCGATTTCATTAAAGGCGGACGCCGAATATTAAGGGCGCCTCGAATAAATGTTTGTCCGAATTGTAAGTGGAGCGAAGAGCCTTACCCTTTGTTTTATAACGGAAGACCTGTAATCGACGGTGGAGACAGGATTCTCGTAATGAAACTCGGGTATGAATTGGCGGAGATGTTTCCGTCCGTTGATAAGTATCTCGGTCCTCACAGATGGGATGTTGTCGTATTCAAAAATCCCGCTAATCCTGGAATTAATTTTATCAAAAGGCTTATCGGTCTTCCCGGTGAGAAGCTTGAAATAATAGACGGCGATATTTATATCAACGATAGAATAGCTCGCAAGACAGAAGCAGCTCAGCGCTCTTTATGGTTTACCGTTTACGATAATGATTATCTTCCGACTCGTAGAGAAAGAGTATCTTCGGAAGATGTTCCTTGTTGGGAGCCTGCTGATAGAGCCAGTGAACAAATGTGGAATACGTCGGGTAGGCTTTTGATATTTCACGGTTATCATTCCGTAAAGTCTGGCAGCATAAAGTTTACAGGTAGCATAACGGATTTTTATGCGTATGATGATCCCGATAGGCAACATAATTGGTCGTTTATTGTGTCTGATCTTAAATTACGATTTGTGCTTGTTGTCAGGCACGGTACGGGAAAAATTCGTGCGATTCTTTCAAAGCGAGACAATGTTTTTGTTGCGGAGATAGACACTCAGGGGAAGGCAAGTTTGTACAGATGTCCACTTAGCGATTTTAATCAGGGCAAAATGAAATTGAAGCTGATGTTGGAAACAAATTTTCCTGCAATTCGACTCAAAACTCCTGCGGTTGTAAGCTTTGAGAATGTTGATTATAGGTTGCGGTTAGCGATAGATAATAAGACAGTTTTGGAGACGAGCGAAAAAGAATATCGTCCGCCA
>CAZKNI010000295.1:0-2791 GCA_964554055.1 uncultured Phycisphaerae bacterium
GCTGACGAAGCCTCGTCAGCAACAAGCCTATTCTTTTATAATCGCATCAAACGAGCGATTTCCGCCGCTGATATTCCGCAACGCAACGCCATCAAAGTTCGCTGATTACATTTTGCATATTAGAGCGTATCCGAAAACACAATGTCCGCTGGCAGCTGCAAATAGCTGGCACGTAATATCAAAAAATACAATACAGCGATTCACAGCTTAAAATCAGCCAATTTTATTAACATAAAATCAACTTTTCGAAAACAGATAAATGATAAATCAAATAAACAAATTAACATTACCCTCTTCCGCTTTCGCCAAATAAGCTGCTACGCCCCCTTCCTCTATTCCGTCAATAAGTTCTTCCTTTTTAATTCCCATAACATCCATACTCATCGAGCAAACGACAAGCTTTACGCCAACCTTTTTAGCTTGCTCTATAAGGTCAGGAAGCGAAGGAACATTCTTCTTCTTCATTATCCCCTTCATCATTATCGTACCCATACCCGCCATATTCATCTTCGATAGAGGCAACTTCTCGGGACCCTTAGGCATCATCCAGCCAAACATTTTCTCTATAAATGTCTTTTCAACTAAAGGCGGATTTTCCTTCCGCAAAACATTTATCCCCCAAAACGTAAAGAACATTGTTACATCGCTGCCCATAGATGCTGCACCGTGAGCAATAATAAACGATGCCATCACCTTGTCCAAATCACCGCTAAAAACAACTATTGTTTTTTTCTTCGTAGAAATTGCACCGTGAACAGGCTCTTGCTCAACAGCCCTTCCAACAAATTCACCGCTTTTGCGAATTATCGCCTCGCAAATTCCTTTGTCAAACCGCGACTCTATCAATTCATTACCTGTGCTATCGCACCAGCCTTTAATATCCGCCAAAAACGCTCCGTCTGTTGTCTTAATTCGTACAATCTGACCCGGAGCAACTTTATCTATTGCCTCTTTCAATTTCATAATCGGACCGGGACACTGCAGCCCCATAGCATCTACAACGATTTCCTCCCCTTCCGCTTCTACCCCGGCACGTTTTCTCGCCAAAGTTACGCTATCCAATTCTCCCGTATCAACTGTGATTTCCTTCGTCTCGACCTGTTCTTTCGGCTTGATTCCCACTGTGTCCTGATAGGTCTTATATCCCCCTGTCAAATTCCTACATTTGAATCCGTTATGAGTAAGAATCCTACAAGCAAGATATCCGCGCAAACCTACTCGGCAATATACCAAATACTCCTTATCCCTATCGAGTTCTCCGAGACGGTCTCTAAGTTCATCAATAGGAATATTAATATTGCCGGGAATAGAACCCGCTTCAAGCTCCTTAGGACTCCTAACATCAAGAATCACTTGATTTTCGCCAGGATTCATCACATCTTCGACATGACAAATATGCATATCTCCGCTAATCACATTGGAAGCTACAAATCCCGCATAATTCACGGGGTCCTTCGCTGAACCGAAAGGCGGAGCATAACAAAGCTCCATCTCTTGCAAATCAAATACCGTCAACCCACCTCTTATCGCCATCGCTAACAAATCAATCCGCTTATCAACACCCTCCATACCTGCTGCCTGAGCTCCGAGTATCCGACCGTTTTCGGGATCAAATATCAATTTCAAACTTATCGGATGAGCTCCCGGATAATAACTCGCATGATTAGCTGGATGAACATATATCTTTTCATATTTCTTGCCGATTTTCTTGAGAATCTTTTCGCTAAGCCCCGTCATCCCAATTGACAATTCAAATATTTTACATATACCCGTACCCTGAGTTCCGCTATATACGCTATCCCTACCGAGCGCATTATCCGCTGCTATTCTTCCCTGCCTATTCGCAGGACCCGCTAACGGAATAAGAGTAGGAAATTTCCCTACAAAATCCATTACCTCAATAGCATCACCTATTGCAAAAATATCCGAATCGCTTGTACGCAAATGCTCATCGACCTTTATTCCGCCACGCTCACCAAGCTCCAAGCCAGCATCTCGAGCTAACTTCACTTCGGGCCTAACCCCTACCGACAATATTGCAAGTCCGCACTCAAGCGTCTCTCCCGTACTTAAATGAACACGCAAACGATTACCGTCCTCGCTAAATCCATCTACCGATGTCCCAAGCCTTAAATCAACTCCTTTCAATTGAAGATGCTGATGAATAGGAGTCGCCATTTCAGGGTCAACAGGACCCATTACTTGCTCCATAAGCTCGACAATCGTTACTTTCATTCCGCGATGTTTTAATGCTTCTGCCATTTCCAGGCCGATATACCCCCCGCCTACAATCACCGCACATGCAGGATTATTTTCCTCGATAACATTATATATCTCATCACAATCCTTCATATTTCGAAGAGTCTTAACCAGTCTGCTATCAACTCCGGGCAATTTCGGTTTGATAGGTTCCGCACCGGGAGAAAGAATAAGCTTATCATACCTTTCCGAATATTCGTTACCCGTCTGCTTATCCAAAACGACAACTTCTTTCTTATCTCTGTCTATTTTGATGACTTCGGAATTCACCCGTACATCAATTTTATAACGATTTTGCATTCCCTCACGAGTCTGAACGAGCAATCGTTTTCTATCTTTTATTATTCCGCCAAGATAATAAGGCAAACCGCAATTCGCAAAAGATATATGTTCCCCACGCTCGAACATTATTATTTCAACATCTTCCGAAAGACGTCTCGCTCGAGCTGCTGCTGATGCGCCACCTGCTACTCCGCCGACTATTAACAAACGCATTTTTTCAGACATCGTTCACTTATCCTTTTTTTAAAAA
>CAZKNI010000296.1:0-6533 GCA_964554055.1 uncultured Phycisphaerae bacterium
TGACCCGGCTTTAAAACAATATTAGCGGGCTGACTGACAATATCAGCTTTAATAAGCAATGACCCGTCTCCGCTACTATTAGGATTAATTACGGGCGAAACCCAACGAATTTTTCCGTTTATATATCCGAAATCGCGATGAGGATATGAAGACGTCTCCGTTATTACCTTTTTGCCCTCCTTTGTAAACCAAAGATATTTTTCCGGAATTCTTGCTATTACCTGATATTTGTCGTTAGCAAAAACCTGCCCAAGAACCTGATCAGCATCTACAACCTGACCTACGGAAAGAGAATGCAACACAATTACTCCGGAAATCGGAGAACGTATTTTACGTAAAGCTAAACGAGCTTTAGCTAATTTAAGCAACGATTCAAGTACATCTATTTTTTTCTTCTGAACCTCTATTTCCGCTTCAAGCAACTTCTTCTTATCCAGGCTGATTTTGCCAAGTTCTGTCTTAACAAGTTCATAAGCGATTTCCGCTTTGCGCATTTCCGTTTTACTAGCAGCCTGCTGAGCAAACAAACGCTTTATACGATTATACTCCATCTCAACATCTTTTAATCTTATTTTTGCAAGCTCTATCTCTGATTTTTGCGTCGAAAGGTCATAATGCATCTGCTCGATAAGCCTTGCCAGCTCCATTTTAGCTTGTGTTAATTTCCGCTCATTCGTCAACACCCCTGCCTGTTGAATGCTATCTTCAAGCTCTATTATAATATCTCCCTCTTTAACCGATTGGCCGGACTCAACAAGAATACGCTTAATAGGACCTTTAACTCCCGCACGCAAAACCGCATCTCTATGCGACATTATATTTCCGTAACCGGTAATATAATAAGGCACTCTTACAGCGAACATTAATGCCAATATGCCCGCTGTTATGATAAACCAAATATATCCTCTGCGTTTTTTCTTAGGCTTTTTTTCTCGAATACTGTTCTGCTCGCTCATCTCTACAATCCCTCATATCATTCGACATTCAAAGATGTTCCGAGATTTGATTATCACATCTCCGACTTCAAAAATTAAGCAGCTGCAAATCTTGCCGCTCTCTGACGCGTAAGCGTAATAACTTCTTTTTCCTCGAGCTGATCTTTTATAAGATTCCAATAAGGTCCCTGCTCTTTTATAAGTGCATCATGTGTTCCCGTCTGCACGACTCTACCCTTGTCAAGCACAACAATTAAATCGGCATTCGATGAAAGTGAAACGCGATGAGTTATCATAATGACGGTTTTACCTTCCATAGCGGTTTTTATCGTCTTTTGGATATGTGCCTCCGTTTTGGCATCGAGTGCACTCGTGCAATCATCTAACACAAGAATATCGGGTTCGGTAACCAAAGCACGTGCCAAACTTATCCGCTGTTTCTGCCCTCCCGAGAGCCTCAACCCGTTTTCACCTATCACTGTATCATACCCTTCGGGCAGCGACTCTATAAAATCATGTATTTCCGCCAGCTTAGCTGCTTTAATCATCTGCTCTCTTCCGGCACCGGGATTGCCGTACAGAATATTACTCGCAAGTGTCCCCGAAAACAGCAAAGGCTCCTGAGGAACATAAGAAATTTTACGTCTCAAAGAAGCTAATTTTATATTCCTCAAATCAACTCCGTCGATTTCTATTTGTCCTTCTACAGGGTCATACAATCTCAAAAGCAATACTCCGAGCGTACTTTTACCTGCACCGGAACTCCCCATCAAACAAACTTTGCTTCCCGCTCTTATTTCCAAATCAACCTTGCGCAATGCATACTCGGAATCCGGGCTATACTTGAAACTTACATTTCTAAGTGTAATTCCCTCGCGCAATCCGTCAAAGTTTTTCGACGTCCTTCTATCCACAATCTCTATTGGCTCATCTAATATCCCCAATATCCTTTCACAAGAAACACGCAATCGTTGAGCATTTGCCGTTATTTGCGTAAGAGCTGCTATTGGCCAAAACAGCCCGTAAGCTACCGAATAGAAAAACAATAAATATCCCAGCGACAATTCACCGCTTTTCAACAAAAGTGTTCCATATCCCAATACAAAAGCGGACACAAACACCGAGATACACGTACATATCATCGAAAGAACATTGTTCAAAACGACAATTCGCCTGCCATAACGAAACAGTTTCGTTACTTTTTTGAAAAATTGGATATGTTCGCGTTTCTCTTTTCCGAAGCTCTTGATTACACGAGGATTTGCCAACCTATCTCTAACCAAAGCGTAAATACTCGCATTTTCTCGACGCTGAGCCAAACTAAGCTCTCTTATTCTTGTACGCAATCGGGAATATGCAAACGCATAAAATGGCATTGCCAAAAGCGCCAACGCTGCAAGTTTAACATGTATATAGAACATTATCGAAATATTAATAATAATCAATCCCACAAACATCGTAAATTGCGTCATAATCGGAGCAAAATTCCCCTGTATTACATTCACATCATCTGTTGCTCTGCTTAACAAACGTCCCGTCTGATTACGATTATGAAAGCTCATCTGAAGCCTCAATAATTTATCATGAATATGCCTACGGATACGAAACACAACTTGTTCGGTAATCAGTCCCAGCTTATAATTCGCCCACGTCTGCATAGCTACTGCTGTCAAATGCATAAAAATCAAAATCGTAGCTATTATCATCAACATACGAACTTTTTCCCACGAAGTTTTACCCTCTCGAGCTGCTATTCGCTCCTCAAGTGAGCCATCTCGCGCTATTGTCCCGTCATCCACAACCGACATCGACTCCAATCTGCCTGCTATTGTCCCGCAATCAGTTTGTTCGCTTGTAGCTATAGGCTCGTGAATAACAACCGGAGAAACATCATCACATCGAAGGATAGGGCCGCTATGCGCCGTAACGACATTCTTATTCATCAAATTCACTTCTAGCACTTCATCGACAAGATATCTGCTCATCCCCGCCATTATCGAACCTTCCGCTGCAAATGCAACGTAACAGATACCCGCCAAGAGTAAACCCTTCGTATGGCTGCGAAAATACCTACGATACATCTGAAATATTGATTTCGCTGAACTGCCCATGATACACCTCCAGCCTGACCTATCAGGCAACCCTCGCAAACTGCGTAAAGTAAAGCTGACGATAATACCCCTTTTCTTTTGCAAGAAGTTCGTGATGATTTCCTATTTCCAAAATCCTGCCTTCGGATAACACAACTATCATGTCTGCAGACACTATCGTGCCCAATCTGTGCGCAATCACGAATGATGTCCTGTTTTCCATTATTCTTCCGAGCGCCCGTTGCAACAGCCGTTCAGATTCGCTATCAAGCGAACTGGTCGCCTCGTCCATTATCAATATTGCAGGGTCCATCAATATCGCTCGCGCAATAACTATTCGCTGCTTCTGTCCGCCCGAAAGTTTGATTCCTTCCTCGCCTATATAAGTATCATACCCATCAGGCAACGATTCTATCATATCATGAATCTCAGCTGCTTTAGCCGCCTCGATTATCTCTTCCCTCGTTGCCTCAGGCCTACCGTAAGCTATATTTTCTTTTATCGTACCGTCAAACAAAATCGGGTCTTGAGGCACTAATGCGATATTCCTACGCAAAGAAGCCTTGCTTATCCTGTTTATATCAATCCCGTCAAGCAATATTCTTCCTTCCGTAGCGCGATAAAATCTAAGCAATAAAGAAATAACCGTCGTTTTTCCACAACCGGTATGCCCAACTAATGCAACCGTCGTTCCGGGCTTAACTTCCAAAGAAAAATTTCGTAATACAGGTTGATTAGGCTCATAGCAAAACGTTACATTATCAAACTTAACTTCACCGTTTAGCTTTTCCATATTAACCGCTTCAGGCGGGTCCTCAGGCTCGGGAATTTCATTCAACAGCTCATTTATTCTGCGAACCGAAACCATTGATTGTTCAACCATATTCGACATTTGGCTAAATCTAACAGCTGGATTCAACAGATAGATACTGTAACTTGTAAAGGCAACAACAGAACCCAGAGTCATATCGCCTTGAATAATCAGATAGCACCCCAACAAATATATTCCCGTCTGCCCAAGCCAATATATCAAACTCGCTGTGCTATTAAACACAACAGAATAGCTACGCGCACGAACGCCAATATTTCGAGCGTCGAACGCTTCATGAACAAATCTACGTGTCTCATTACGCTCTTCACCGAATGCCTTGACAACAATTGCACCTGCCAATCGCTCCTGAAGCGTTGAACTGATATCTTCCATCTTTTCCCGAAGAAATTTACGCCATTTCCTAATACGGGAAATGAAAAAATTGTAATTCACAACGTAAAGAGGAATAAGAAGCATAAGAGCAAGAGTCATACGCCAATTAAGCGTCATCATTATCACCAGAGCAGCTGAACACGCTACAATATCCGTAGCCAACGTAATCGTCTGAGTCGTAACCATCGATTGTATCTGCGCCACATCTCCCATAAGCCTCTCAATAATCCCCCCTGTTGAGCTTTTATCATAAAATCTCAACGGTAAATTTTGAAGATGAGCATAAAGCTTAGAACGCAAATCCAACACAAGCTTTTGACCTATAAGGGTTACAACATAATTATTCGCAAATCCAATCAGAGCTGCCAATAGAGGAGCTAAAACGAAAAGCAGCATGAGCGGAACAAACATTTCCATTCTGCCCGCTGTTATCACATTATCCACAATTGCGCGCAATACGAGCGGAGGAACAAGCGATATAACCGTACTCACCGTCGTCAATAGAACAGCCCTATAAAACCATTTTTTATAGGGCTTGATGTATTCATATATCGTTCTTATACTCTCCATCACTCTTACCCGCTTATCTCACCTACAACCCTCTGACAGCTGAATTTCTCAAAATAGCATTACCTATAAAATTAGCAACATCGCAATTTCTCTACGACGTTGCTCAAAACGAATTACCTAATTGTATGCAATTTGGTGTACTTAACAGGCAGCTATTACTCGGAAATTCCCATCAATATAAAGCCTCCCAAAATACATTTAGCTGATTCAGTCCATTTAACGACAATTGTTCTGAATCAGCTATCCGACGCCTAAATCAGTTATTATTTCGCTCTACTTCGAGCCCCTAAAGCTGCTCTTTACAGCTTTAGAGTACGTTTAATATACACCCTTTCCCGAATTTATAACCTTCCTTCCTTTTTAATTATACCACATAAAACGCTTAAGGCAAATTTCAACAACTTTTTTTACTCTTTTTTACAATTTCTTCTTAAAAAATCCTCTAACAGCTCTAATCTTTTCGAAAAACCTGTCAAAAAACTTTTCAATCGCCAACTTTATTCAAAAATTCTCCTATTTCTTTACGCAAATTCAGTAATACTCTTGCATCATGAGTAAATCGACGAGGAGAACTCACAAGCTCATCGGGAATCCGCAAAATCTGCTCCACACGCGACTTTTCTTCACCTGTAAATCGTCCTTTTCGATACGCCTGCTTTAATAAAATCAAATAATCATAATCTTCTATACCGTCTCGTATATTCTCATATCTTATCGAACCGATAGGCCCATTTCGTCCGGGATATACAAGCTTCCCGTCCATATTCTTGTCAAATGTAATTCCGCATTTTAAATAATCCAGAGGATTACCCTCACTCCAATAATTTATTTCCCAATACAAAAATCCCTCACCCCGATATTTATACGTCTGCCAGAATAAAATCCTATGCTCTATTGGCTCTTGATATAGAAAAAAGTTCCCATAAGGCCTTTCAGGCCCAATACACACATAAAACCATAAATGATGTCCTTTGTTCAATTCAGCTTCTATTTGCTTATGCGAATACCAAGAAAACTGAATACACCAAATATCAACATTAGCTATTCCATCTACCGGGCTATGAGTAACCATAAGCGGAATTTTAGGAGCAGCTTCCTTGGCAATTTCGTAAAGCTTGCTCACAAGTCCGAACATCTCTTGTGTAGGCTCGTCAACAATATATCCATACGCCATATCGAGCCAACCTTTTTCCTCCAAATGTTCCTGCCACTGCGAAAAAATCGACTTCATCGCTCTTATATACTCATCGGAAAGAACATTGAGATATAATGTTCGATATTTTCCTTGAACCTCATCATATACCCACAATTTATGCTTAAGCTTGTTATATTCACCGGACTTGCAACGACGAGCCGTATTCTGAGCATCCCAAAATCGATTTCCTGCTATAAATGCATTTAACCCTAAAGGAATATATTTTTCCACAAGCCTATCAAACTCTACAAAATCAAGAACAATGCTCCCGTCAGCTTTCAATATCTGCTTGGGATGAAAGAAATTTATATTACTCTTTATTGCTCTCTGCTCAGCACTGCTTTTCCTCGACAATTTCTTATCTGCCGGATTATTCGTTTCTAATGCAAATCGAAGATACGATTTGGGAGACGTCCTATGCTCCAACATATATCGAACATACGCATCCTTAAGCTTATCAATATCCTCACTTTTCGCATTCTGCGTTCGTAGCTCAATAAATTCGGGAGACAATCCGAACGCTGTCTTCAATGCCGGCT
>CAZKNI010000297.1:0-3978 GCA_964554055.1 uncultured Phycisphaerae bacterium
GAGGATAATATTTTTTCGTACAAGTTTCGAATTGTATTTTTCAAAGTGATGCTTATAAATATTTTTGAAGCTGTTATAAATTTTGGCAGCTGAATATCTGAAAAAGTTGTTTTCTTTGGGAGGAAGATGGCATTTTTCACAATTTACGCTATATCCGATTTTGTTATTTCCGTGAACAGAACGTTTCCAACTTTCATACGCTGAGCTCATTTCGTGGCAGGTTTTTCCGCAATATTCCGGTTTGGAAATCGCATTTAGAGCTGCTTGAAGTATGATGAAACATAATATTGCGAAGAGGATGCCCGCAACAAATGAAATTATCAACAATTTTTTAAGATATTTTATATTGAATATATTCGAATTCATTTTTTGTTTTATTTTGTAATGTTTTTGTAATGTTTATGATGCATTCGATTTTTGTTGTTTTTTGTGAATTTATGATGATTTTATCGTGTTAGGAAGATATCGAAAATAGAGATATAAATCAAACGCAACCAAAACAAAATTAATAGCATAAAGGACAATGATGTAATCACAAGAGTATATTATTTTATGAATGATTCCGCTCAAATATCCTAAACAGACGATACTCATGAAAGCGGGGCTTTTTCCCGTAACGATTTTTGTTCGAAGCGATTTTGCGATGGAAACCGGCCAGCTGATACCGAAACATATTAACATTATTGCTTCAAAAATGCTCATAATCAAACAAGTATATGTTTATGAATGTGTGTTTTCAATATCAATATATTCCTAAATTTCAAATTAGCAGTTGTTATTAAAGGGTAAAATTATGTATAAATATTTATTATGTATTCGCGAATAAATAAGATAGAACTTGCAGGATTTCATTTTGTGGGCTATTCGCTCGCTGGCGAAGAGAGTGTAATAGGTGTTCCCGAGCTTAATGTATGTTTCGATATCGGAAGGGCGCCGACCGAAATTATTAATATAGATAATGTTTTGTTGACTCACGGTCATATGGACCATTCAGCGGGTATAGCGTATTATTTTTCTCAGCGGAATTTTTTGGCGAATAAAGGGGGGACGCTTGTTGTTCCCAAGGGTCTTGTTGAGCCTATCCAGAAATTAATGTCGGCGTGGGTTGAAATCGAAGGGCATTATACGCCTTATAAGCTTATCGGATTGGAGCCCGGGGAAGATTATAAAATCAGGCGTGGATTAGTTGCTCGCGGTTTTCAAACAATTCATAATGGCCCTTGTTTGGGATATAGCGTAATAGAGATAAGGCAGAAGCTCAAACCCGAATATCTTGACTTGCCTGGCGGAAAACTTGCGCAATTACGTCGTGAAGGATGTGAGCTTACTTATAATCTTGAAGTTCCTTTAGTTTGTTATTGCGGCGATACGGCGTATGGCGATTTTTTTGAGCTTGATTATGTCAGACGTGCCAGAGTTTTGGTTTTGGAGTGCACGTTTGTCGAGGAGCAGCATCGTGGCAGAGCGGAAGCGGGAAATCACTTGCATTTGGATGATTTTATTCGTCTTCAGGATATGCTTGAAAATGAGCATATATTGCTCGTGCATCTTTCTCGTCGGACGACACTCGGGGCGGCACGAAAACTTTTGCGGTCCAATTTGACGGAAGAGCAATTCAATAGGCTTACATTTCTTATGTCTCGTCCTTATAGAGGACATAATAGAGGGAGGGGCTCGTCAAATATCAGGTCGAATGTAAACGCGAAGACAGAGGGGAATAGCTAAGTTAATTTAATCGGTTTAAGGAGTAAATTCAATGGAACGTGATATTGATGTTGTTACCTTCGGAGAAGCGATGATAAGATTGACATCTCCGAATCATAAGAGGCTTGAGCAAGCAAGCAGCCTTGACGTTTCAGTTGGCGGAGCGGAATGGAATGTAGCTGTCAATACATCGAGATTGGGCCTAAAATCCGCATGGGTTTCGCGTTTGGTCGATATTTGGTCGGGAAGGCTTATAGCGGATACAGCTCGCAGGCACGGTGTCGATGTATCATTTGTCGTTTGGGAAGAGTTTGACGGAGTCGGCTTTGTTCGTAACGGGTTTTATCATTTGGAGATGGGAGCGGGTCCAAGAGCGAGTGCTGTAACGTATGACAGGGCATATAGCGCTGTGAGTATGATGACGAGCGATATGGCTGATTGGGAAGCGATATTGTCGCGTTCCAAATGGCTTCATATTAGCGGGATAACACCTGCGCTTTCAGATACGTTGTCCGGAACGGTAATAGATGTTTTTAAACTCGCATGTGAAAAGGGTGTTCGCACGAGTTATGATTTGAATTATCGGGGTAAATTGTGGAAGCCTAATGAAGCTCAAAAGGTGAATAAGGAAATTGTACCGTTTGTAAAGGTATTGATAGGGAACGAGGAAGATTTTGAAAAGTCGTTGGGGGTAAAGGCGGAGGGGACAGATGATGATTACACAAATCTTGACCCTGAAAGTTATAAGCGAGTTGCATCTCAGGTGAAAGCGATGTATCCGAATGTGGAGATGATAGGAACGACTTTGCGTAACGCTAAAACGGGATTGCTTAACGATTGGCGGGTGTTGCTATATGACGGGGAAGAATTTTACTTGAGTAGAATATATGAGAATCTTGAGCTTGTTGACCGTGTCGGAGGAGGGGACAGTTTTTCATCAGCTGTGATTTATGGGGTTTTATCCGATTGGGATTGCAGGAAAATCTGTGATTTTGCAGGCGCATATTCGGCATTGGCTCATACGTTTCCGGGTGATATTAATTGGGCGAGTAAAGATGAAGCGGAGAAAATAATAGCGGGTGGCGCAGCGAGAATATCGCGTTAATGTCAGAACCTTATCATATAGAAATTCGTAAATAATGATAGAAGATATAAAGACAATATCCGACGAAGAGTTGATAACTCTTGTGAAAAGCGGCGAGCGAAGAGCGTTTGATGAGCTTGTTAGGCGATATTATCGGCATATATACAGGTTTTTGGTGAGATTTACGGGAAGAAAGGATTTGTCGGAAGATTTGACACAGGAGATTTTTCTTAAAGTTTATAATTCAATAGATATGTTTGACGAGTCTCGACGGTTTAAGCCCTGGCTTTTCGCAGTGGCTGCCAATCGTGCGCGTGATGCTCTTCGGTCAATTCAGCGTGCATCTAAGAAGGTGAATTTCGAACAGCAGGGTGGACAGGAAGAGAATGTATCTTTGCTTGATATTCTTCCGTCGGAAGTGGAAGCTCCGTATGCTAAGATTGAAAGGCGGGAGACAGCGGAACGGGTTAAAGATTCTTTGAAGGAGCTTCCGGAGCAATTGAGAGAGATATTGATATTAGCGTATTATGAAAAGATGCCTTATAAAGTTATAGCGGAGACTCTTGATATTCCGTTGGGAACGGTAAAATCGCGTTTGCATAAAGCTGTTGTTGCTTTTGGTAAAGTATGGAAAGACAATACAAATGAATGCTCGAAGGCAGAACAAACAGAATGAGATAGCGGATAAGCTTATTGCTTATCATTTGGGCATCCTCGAAGGACAGGAGCTTGTCGAAATCGAGGCGCTGATAGCTAGCGATGTGAAAGTGAAAGAACTTTCCGTGCGAATAATGTCTGTTGTTAATCCTCTCGATGCTTATGATGTCGATGTTCCGGAAAGTTTATATGATGATATTATAATGCGTGTTCATGGCGGAGAGATAACAACGGAGCAGATAATTCATCAGATAAGTAATGAGTCTATAAATAAGAGGAAGATTGTATTTAGACGTTTTACGGATTTTTTGGCGACGGCTGCTTCCATAGCGCTGATTGTATCTGCGATATTGTTGGGGACAAATCATATTCGTCATCAGACACGGCGAGCAATTTGTGCGGGCAATCTGGGAGTAATCGGTTCTGCGATTTCCTCTTATGCGAATGATTTTCCCAATCAATTGCCTTTTGCTAAAGTTTCAGCTGATAAATGGTACGACAAAGTCCGTAAGCGGGCACATCGTCCTCATTTA
>CAZKNI010000298.1:0-3661 GCA_964554055.1 uncultured Phycisphaerae bacterium
AGTAATACTTTTAACGCTCTTGATTTTCTTCAATGCCTTTTGGAGCTGAAGCATTTGCTTAAATTTTATATTTTTAACTTCAATGATGACTTTTCCGCCACCGGTTGCTATCTGAGACCATTTTGCAAGGATAGCCCACAAACATTCTTTAGCAAGCTTATCACCTGCTTTCGCGATTGCTTTTTTGCACCCAGCCGGTCCGGGAGTTCTCGAGCCACTTCTTGTTCCGACTTCATTTTTGGCAAATAGAATTTGAGCTGTTTCCGCCCAAAAAGCTTTCAACGTTACATCTGTTTCCCACATATACAATTTGGCTCCATACGCATTTGTGATTTGAGGTCCGGAGCCTCTTGCGTTGCCCACAATAAACATTTGCGCCCCTAATTCACCGGCGAGTCTTTTAATTTCCTCGATGTCGCCTTTCAATGTAGCTTGGACGAGTTTGTTTTTTTTGAGCTGATTAAGCTGATTTTTGTCTACAAGTTCAAATCCCTTTTCCGTAAGCAAACTCTCTATCTTGTTGCCTAACATGCTGTCAGCATCAACTCGTTCGCGTTTGTTTGCCGGCAGAGTAACATCATATATTCGCTCAACAAAGCTTACCAAAATTTTGGGGCGTCCCAATTGTCTCAATAAAATTTCGACCTGCCCCCATGTAGCGTCGATTATTTTTCTGTCAACTCTTGCTGTAATTTTTACAAAATATCCCCCCAAATCATCTTCGCCTTCCGAGATTATTTTATAATCTTTAATCAGACCCGATGCCCTCGCCAATATTGTATCACGTACGAGAGCATAATTTTCTGTTTTGCTTTCGGAATAGATTTTGATTTTTCCCCCTTGTTCGACAGCTTTTCGAAGAGCGTCTTTTAACGCGGACTCTTTGTCAGTGCCTAATCCTTTAACCGTTACCGTAACAATATCGCCATTTTTGTTGTTCATTGCGAAAGCATTTTCATTGCTTGCGAATAATACGCAATAGCTAAGCGTTACTGCTATTGCAAGTTTTACAAACAATATCGAAAAAAAGAATTGCCCGATTGCTTTTCCGGCATTTTTAATTGCTGTCATTTTTAAAATTCTCCCGAAGAACAAAATCTTACGATATTTAGCTTATATGGAATATTATGATTATGGCAAATGTTCATATACTTTGCCCATTAAGTGAGCTAATGATTCTATTTCCATTGTCCAACAGCCAAGCAAAAATCTTCCTCGTGGCGCTTTTAGAAGAGTGTTTTCATGCAATTTGCTTTCAGGCGATGCGTTTCTAAGAATTTTTCTATATCTCGAATAAACTTTCATTGCTTGTTTAGCAGTCGGATATTTTGCTATCCACAATACATCTTGGCTGGGCCAATTTTCATTTTTATAACTGGCAAGTGCAAAATCAACACCTTTGCCCAATTCGAGGAGCCTATTCATAGCTTCAAGGTTATGTAGCCCGATAGCGTTGGCAATATCTTTTCCTGCTGGCCCATTCATGCTAATTAAATTTCTCATAAATAAAGCTGTTGCTTCCGGCATGTCTTCCGTTGTCAATAGCTGAACAGTCATTGGCAGGCTTCCTTGCCCTGCGATTTCGAACATTACTTTTGCAGCTAATCTTTTGAAACCGGATGCCAGATGTTCTTTCTCCTTTCCTTCAGCTTTGAATATTCCGAAATAGACTCCTTTGACCGAAAAAATTGCTGTTTCGTCTGATGAGCGCATTGCATCGCCTATTTGAGAGCTGTCCGGGCCTTTACAGGAAACGCTAAACATTCCGTAAGCATCGTCAGAGCTTCCCGCTCGGATAAGCCAGCATCGAACTTTTTCGATTCCCCCTTTGTATATCCTTTCATATTGAGTTGTAGAGATATTTTCTATCGTATATGGCTTGAGGATTTCAGCCAATTGCGGCAAGAGGGCATCTAATTTTTCCGCTCCTCCTCCGCTTACCGGTACGGTTTTAATCCAGCCAGCTATTTTGTTGCTTTCCGGAAACAGAAGGGCAAAACGCAAATCATCTTTATCGTCAGCAGCTACCAGTTTTGGAAGAACCTGAAGCTGTTTGTCCGCTGACGATACGGGTTTTCGAGTAACTTTTCCCGTTGCAGTTGAGCCTTTATTTTTTTCTTCTTTGCCACATCCTGATATTAGCAAGCCTGAGATTATTGCTGCTACAGTGTATATAGATAAACGACGAAATAACATATTGCTGTCCTCCGGAACGTATAAGAGTTGAATTTCCGATTTAATATTCGTATCGTAGCATATATTATAAACAGTGCTCGAAAATATTTCATGAGTTTTTTGTAAAATTACATGAGAACGATATCGCGTTAAGCTGAGGGGAAAAACTTCGTTAATTACCTCTTGCAATAATAATACTTTATGTGTAATCTGATAATGATATTAATTTGTTTTTTTCCTTGAACAATAGCTTTATGTAGGGTAAACTTCTATCCAATAAACAGATATCGTTATACGGTATGTATATGGAGATACGAAACAGAGTTATCTGTTTGCGAAATTTATTCTTCTATGCCGATAAGAAAAAGAAATATTTTTGGACTAAATATTTGGAGGATATGACATTGTTGTCCAACAGATTTAATGTAATTATACTTTCAGGTCTAATAATAACTTCTATGGCATTTTTATCTGTAGCTGCAACAGATAACATTCCCGTTAATCCCGTAAACTTGATGCAGCAAGGAAAGCAGGCATATACGCAGGGCGATTATAAAACAGCTCAAACGTTGCTCCGAGAAGCTCTAACGACAAGTCGTAATAATGAAAAGCAAAGAAAAGGAAGGATTTTGAGCAAATCGGAAAGGCAGGAAATCGGCAAGATGCTCGATGTTTGTACGGGCGTATTAACTCTGCAAAAGCTTTTTAAGGAAGGCGAAAAGGCTTATAAGAACGGTGAGATTAACCGAGCTGAGAAGAAATTTACTCGTATATTGGAATTAGCGAGAGATTGTTCAACGGAATTTCTTAATTTGCCGAAAGTAAAAGCTTTAGTTGCAAGGACAAAAAGTTATCGCGAGCAAATCAAAAAACGCAATAAAGCAAATAATGTTGCAGCGAAACCTAAACCCAAAGTTAAAATAGTTCCTGTTGCTCCCAAAGCTACACAAGCTAAATCATCTAAAAAATCTCCGGTAGAAAAGCCGACGCAAAAAACGGCACAAGTTATATCGTCCGCTCCAAAGACTCAAAAAATAGCTGAACCTAAGATAAAATTTGCCAAATCTAAGCCAACGAAAGTTTCGAAGGTTTCTTCGGTTGTATCGGTAAAGAAGGAATCCGTTAGCGAACCTGTTCGTCCGAGTCAGCCGACTTTACTTGACGAGATACTTGCAGCAAGGCAGATTCAGCGGCAACAAGCAATAATTGCATATCAGCAGGCGGAAAAGAAAATCAGGCAAGCTGTTTTGGAAAGGCAATTTCTTGTAGCGAAGGACCTTTTGCGTCAAGCAAGGCAAGATTTGCTGCGTGTTAGGCATTTGTTTACTCAACAGCAATTTGAAAGATATATGCTTAATATCGATAGCTTAGCTAAATTCATCGATACGGAAAAAGAGCTTTATCAACAGCAGCAGATAACTCAACAGATGAAAGAGGCTGAACGTAAAAAAATGGAGCGAAAGCAGAAAATTCAGGAGGAAAAGTT
>CAZKNI010000299.1:0-3895 GCA_964554055.1 uncultured Phycisphaerae bacterium
TTCAAAACAACAAACAATAACAGCTTAAACGTCAAGGTGAACATGGAGAAGCACGATGAATGCAAAAGACATTTTTCTATTTCCTGCCGACCCAAGCCAATCAAAACTCAAAAAAACATATCCGAAATCAAATGTTCCTAAATTCAAATTCGCTGACACACTCGAAGAGCAATTACAACAGCTAAAAGAAAATCCCCTGATGCGAAGATTCGAAAAAGCACGCAAACGATACGCTAAAAACAAATACAGACCCATATATCATTTCGTAAGTCCGGAAAGCACAATGAACGACCCTAACGGGCTTTGCTTTTGGCAGGGAAAATGGCACTTATTTTATCAGGCATATCCGCCGGAAGACACACGTCAACATTGGGGACACGCTGTCAGCGATGATTTGATACATTGGCAAGACCTGCCATACGCTATTTATCCGAATCCCGAAGAATGTTGCTATTCCGGAGCTACTTTAGTTGAGGACAATCGCGTAATTGCTATGTATCACGGTTACGGACTGGGAAATATGATAGCAATATCAAACGACCCGCTATTATTAAACTGGAAAAAAATCGTCAATCGTCCTGTTATTCCAATAAAGCCAAATCTTCCGTACGTCGTCTTCGACCCTTGTATATGGAAAAAAGGTAGATTCTATTATTCTTTAAGCGGAGGATACAAAAAAGGCATAAAGGGAGAAAGGCTTGCGGAACAATGGCTATTCCGCTCACAAGATTTGATACATTGGGAATATTTACACCCGTTTGTAACAAATGACAATTTTTCTTTAGTCGGAGACGACAGAGCTTGCCCATATTTCTGGCCTATCGGACACAGACACATATTGCTATATTTCAGCCATTACAGCGGAGGAAAATATCTATTAGGCGATTACGACAAAAAACGCAACAAGTTTATTGTCTCTTCCGGAGGAAACTTCAATCATAGAGCTGTTATTCCGGGCGGAGTACACGCGCCAAGTGCATATCCTGACGGCAATGGCGGCATAATTGCCATTTTCAATATGAATCAAGCTATTCCGACGGAAAAAACAGACGGATGGAATCAAACGATGACTCTACCGCGCAAGCTCACCCTTATTGATGACAATACTCTTAAAATCGAGCCTGCGGGAGACATCGAATCGCTTAGAGAAAATCATCAACGAGTCGAAAATCTAAAATTACCGGCAAACAAAGAAATCGTATTAAAAAATATTAAAGGCAACTCGATGGAACTGATAGCTGAGATAGCTCACAACGATACAAACGTTATAGAAATAAACGTATTACGCTCACCTGACAAACAAGAATTCACAAAAATAGCATTTTATCCGAATCGAGGCTTCGGAAGATTTGTTCGAAGCGACGCAATTGTAATTGACAGCTCACATTCATCAATTTCACAATATGCTCTATCACGTCCGCCCGAAATAGCTGACGTCCCGCAAAACGATAGCAACACAAAAAAAACATGCACCTTGAGAATTTTCATAGACAAGAGTATCGTCGAAGTCTTCGTCAACAAGCGGCAATGTTCTGCCCTGCGCGTATATCCGGTCAAAAATAACAGCATCGGAATATCAATTTGTTCCCGAGGAGGAAATGCAACATTAAAATCTCTCGACGCTTGGCAGATGAAAAGTATATACTCGACCGGTTGCCGCGAAAAATTTTGACTCGCAAATTAAAGTCGGATACACTGATACGCTTGAAAGCATTATTTACGTTAACAAACAACATAAGATAGGAATAACATACGGAAAATAGCGATGAACGATAAAAACAAGAAAAAAGTTATTCATCTAATCTCACAAGCTCATCTCGACCCTGTTTGGCTCTGGCGATGGAACGAAGGATATTCCGAAGTCCTTACGACAATGCAAAGTGCCATTGACAGATTAAACGAAACCGAAGATTTAAGATTTTCACGTTCATCCGCAATAACATATCGATGGGTAGAAGAATCGGATTCTAAGCTATTCAATGAAATTAAACGAAAAATACAGCAAGGCAGATGGGAAATAGTCAACGGATGGATTGTTCAGCCGGATTGTAATATCCCTTCGACCGAAAGTTTTATTAGACATGCTCTTTATGGAAAATCATATTTTAACGAAAAATTCAATTATGATGTAAATATCGGATACAATGTTGATTCTTTCGGGCACTCCGGAGGATTGCCGCAAATCTTAAGCAAATCGGGATATAAATATTATGTATTTATGAGGCCGCAAGACAAAGAATGCCGGTTGCCAACATTATTCTGGTGGCAAAGCCCCGATGGCTCACGGGTATTAGCGTGGCGAATCATAAAAGCATATTGTCAGCCTTATTTTTGCAGTCCCGAACAACTCGAAGAAGCTATTATATCTGCTGCTAATGAAGGTTTCATCGAGGGATTCGAACATACAGCCTTTTTCTTAGGCGTAGGTAATCACGGCGGAGGCCCCACAAAACGACAAATAGAAAAAATAGAAGAACTCAAACAATGCGACTTTCCTGCTGAGTTGAGATACAGCACGCTTGCCGAATTCTTTGCTGAAATCGAAAAATCCCCAAATTTCGATAAAATTCCGGTTATCGAAAAAGAGCTTCAAAGACACGCAACAGGATGCTATTCATCTGTTAGCGAAATTAAAATGTTAAATCGAAGAGCCGAAAAACTTATGTTCAACACCGAAGCTATTTCCGCATCCGCGATGATAAATAATCTTGCGGAATATCCTCAGCAAGAAATAGAGATTGCTTGGTGGAAAATCCTTTTCAATCAATTTCACGACATACTCGCAGGGTCAAGCCTAAAAAAATGTTACATAGATGCTCGAGACAGTCACGGCGCCGCTTACGAAATTGGAAAGCAAATTTCCGTAAAACTGGCGCATACTCTTGCTCGTTCGGTCGATACAAAAAATACACAAACAGGTGCTCTTTTCATTTTTAACCCTTTACCGTACAGGCGAAAAGCTATTATTCAATTCGATTATTTTACAAGTCCGGACGGACAAAAAAAATTTACTCAACTAAAAACACACGATGGAAAAATTATTCCTATACAATGGAATCAAGCTGACGCTGCTTTCGGACCTCACGGTCAAGAGTGGAAAAAACTATCGACAATTGTCGAGCTGCCACCTTGCGGATACAGAGTATTTTCTCTCGATACGGAACAACAACAGCAAAACAAAAACATTCCCGCCAAGAAAAACACATACAACGAACTCTTCACTATAAATGACAGCAATTATGGAATATCCTCGCTTAAGACACAAGATAGCTGCGAACTTCTAACAAATCCTATCGTCCCCGTTGTCATCGACGACCCAAGCGACGCATGGGGACACGGAATGTACAAATACGACAAAGTCTTAGGCTATCCGAAACTGATGTCCACTAAAACGGTAGCGCACGGGCAAATAATGAAAACATATCGACAAATAGCAAAGTGGGACAAATCCGAAATCATAATGGACATTAGCACCTTTAACGAACTTGACATTATCGAATTACATATACGAGTCAACTGGCAGCAAAAACAGCAAATGTTAAAGCTCGAAATTCCTACAACATTACAGCAAGTTAATTCTTACGCAAAAGTTCCGGGCGGATTCGTTAAGCGTAAACCCGACGGACAAGAAGAGCCGGGACAAGATTGGATTGCAATCGAGGGCGTTATCAACAACGAAACCTATTCACTCGGCCTAATCAACGACAGTTCTTATAGCTACGATTGCAATGAAGGACACTTACGAACTGTCATCGCTCGCAGTGCGGTTTTTGCGAAGCATGACCCGTTTGAGCTGTCATCAGACCATCTCGCTGAATATATGGACAATGGCTGGCTCGAAAAAAAGTTTTGGATTGTAACATGCAAAGGAAATTATACAAAACTCAACTTGGAA
>CAZKNI010000300.1:0-7027 GCA_964554055.1 uncultured Phycisphaerae bacterium
GGAATTTCTTGACGTTCATTTTCTTGTTTTGCTTGTCTTTCGTCAGCCAGGGAAAGAGCTTTTCCCATAAAGATTTCTTCCGCTGATATTTGTCGGAATGATATATCTGTTGAGACCGTTCTGCGAAAAAAGTCGGCATTAGCCTGCAGCCTTTCATGCTTTGCCTCTTCCGAAAGCTTTGCTGTGCTACCGGTTGCTTTAATCAAGCTATTTTTATTAGCATCCGGATTATCAGTTGTAATAACAGGCCTTTGAGAAGCCTGTGCCAATGCAGCATTAAACTCATTTCTTTTCTGCGAACAGCCGATAATAGATAATATGGAAATTGTATAAAGAAAAATTAATGCTTTATTCATAATTTGTCTCCGGAATTAACTGGATATAATAATCACATTACATTATAAAACGAAATACACGAATTGCAACAGTTGTAAAGAGTTAAGATATCGAAAATGAGGAAAATCGTTTATGTATAAAACATCTCTGTATCACTCGCATATCGAACTCGGTGCAAAGATGACAGAATTTGCCGGCTGGGCTATGCCAATTATGTATTCGTCGATAATCGAAGAGCATAACTGGACCCGCGAAAATATCGGATTGTTTGATGTGTCTCACATGGGAAGACTTGAAATAACAGGTGCCGGAGCAGCAGAAAGCCTAAGCGTATTGTGCACTCAACAAATAATCGATATGGAAGCAAACGAAACACGATATTCTCTGATGTGCAACAGCAGCGGAGGGATACTTGACGACTTAATGATTTCGCGGCTTAACGAGACAAAATTTTACGTTGTATGCAATGCGAGTAACAGAGAAAAAATTATCAGGCACATCGAAGATAATCTTGCTCCGGGAACAACACTTATAGACAGAACATTTCAAACCGCGATGCTTGCAATTCAGGGCCCGAAGGTCGCACAGATGATTTCTCGGCTGTTTCCGGGTGAATTAACGAAACTTGCACACAGAAAATTACAAGCTGGCGAATTTATGGGGATATCGTACATTGCATTTCGCGGCGGGTATACCGGAGAAGACGGATTTGAAATTGTAATTCCATCAACAATTGCGCCAATGTTATGGGCACAGCTTATCGGGATAACAATAGATGACGAAAAGATAATAAAGCCAGTCGGACTTGGCGCACGAGATACGCTTAGACTTGAAGCGGGATTGCCTTTGTACGGGCACGAGTTAACCGAACAAATAGACCCGTTGACCGCAGGACTAAAATTCGCTGTATGTCTGGAAAAAGATTTCATAGGCAAAGAAGCTATCGAAAAAATTGCAAACATGGGCGTAAAGAGGAAAAGAATCGGGCTAAAGCTAAAAACAAAACGCGCTGCTCGACAAGGATATAAGATATTTTACGAACAGAGTGAATGCGGATATGTAACGAGCGGGTGCTTTGCGCCAACTCTTAAAGAAAGCATCGCGATGGGCTATGTCAATGCTGATGTAGCTACAATCGGAAACATTGTTGAAATTGAAATCGGCAAGAACAAGCATCAGGCGGAAATCGTAAAATTACCTTTCTATCGCAGAAAAAAGGATTGATAATATAAAATAATGAAATATGCGAGCTAATCATACCAGCGAGCAAGCAACGAAACGGGATGATACGCTGGCAAAGATGAAATATGTTCGAGTTGCATTCTACAGGCGCTACATTCACTTGTCAATGCGTCAAACGAGCCATTATCAATCGCAGTTTTTAGCGGCTGAGCAACCTTTGATGTTATATCGTATTTATCCCTTTGCAATCCATAAGTTCCCGCTAATCCGCAACAATTCTCGGGAAGATGCTCTACTGTTAACCCTTCGATTATTTTAATCAACTCAAATCCCGGCTCAGAAATGTCAAGCAAACGAAGATGACAAGGACGATGATATGCAAGATTCATTTCGATTTTATTCTTGCCTGCCTGAAGCTTACCCTGCAAATATAACCGATATAAAAAATCGCAGCCATCGTAAGTTTTTTCTACAATTTTATCAAGATTTACATCGTTGTTAAGTAAATGTTTATATTCCGATTTAAGACAGAAAGTAGCTGTCGGCTCGAAAGACAATATTATGTCAACTTGCTCGATATAATTAGAGAGCTGAGCAACATTAAACTTTGCATATTTTTTCGCTTCATCAAGATAGCCATATGCAATAGCAGGCATATTAACGCCACATTGCTCGGGAATTATTAACTTTATTCCATTACTGGAACAGACCTTGATGATATCTTGGGCCAGATGACGATTGTGATATCTGGCAAATAAGTCAACAAACCAAATAGCTTGATATTCAGGGTTTTTCGGAGCATAACGTTCAGCTAATTTACGTAACGAATTTAATGTCCCGGGAAAAGCAAAAGGCGGCATCGGCCGACGAGAATCAATCCCAAGAAATAACTCCATAATCCGCTGAACACCCTTTCGAGATGTAATGAAATTGGATATTACAGCGAATTTGCTTGCAAGCCATTCCATATATTCGCTATTTGCAAAAAATCTTTCGATAAATTTTCCGCGCTTAAGCTCATTTCTCTTGGCACGAAATTCCATAATCATTTGCGGAATCTGCACGGCACTGGGACAATCGATAAGGCAATTGCCACACAACAAACAGCTATCAAGCACCTTTTGTGCATATTCCGAAACCAAATCAGAATTGCTAATTGTCCCGGCAATATATTCTCGCATAAGGTTTGCCTTTGCCCTCGGCGTGCTATATTCGTCGCCAATGACACGGAATATAGGACACATTATTTGAGAACTGTCGAACGATTTGCATTGTCCGCAGCCGCTACAAACATCAGAAATAGAAAACATGTCTTTTCCGTCCAAATGCAAACGCGACATGTTACGCTCAGGCAAAGCACATAAATCATCACGTAAATTATCAAGAGGCAAATCGGTATCGGTAACGATAATCTTCCCCGGATTCATTAAATTGGCAGAATCAAAAAAATATTTTATCTGCTCCATCAAGTCATAAACTTGCCCATATTGTTTACGCAGCGCCCAACTTCTCGTTATGCCGATACCGTGTTCGCCGCTTATTGTTCCTCCGAGTGAAAAAACCAGCTCGAAAACTTCTTTGCCAAGCGACGACAGCTTTTTGCGCTCTTGTAGATTGTGCAAATCGAGAAAAGGCCTAATATGAAGCTCGCCCGAGCCGGCATGAGCATAATAACAAGCATCGATTTGATATTTTTCGAATATGTCCATTAAACCCGTCAGATATTCGGGCATTGTTTCAGGTGCAACCGCAATATCCTCTATTAAGGGAATAGGCTTGCCTGCTCGCTCTTGACGATACAAAAGCGGAACAGCATTTTTTCTAGCTGTCCAGTGCTTTTCCTGTTCACAAGAGTCTGTCAATTCCATCGTCCAAACATGCTTGGCAAAAAGATTCTTTAATTTTTTAACACAATTCTTCAAGCGTCCAAGAGCTTCGTCATAATCATCGCTATCAAATTCTATCATCAAAGAAGCTACGGTATCCGGCAGAATTTCAGCAAGTTTATTGTCAGCTGAGCGAGCAAGCTTTAGAACATTTTCATCCATAAGCTCAACAGCGGAAGGGTCATATTCAAGTATTATGCTTAAGGCGCGAGCCATTACAATCATATCATCAAAATTCGCGGAAAGCACGAGCTTGACTTTCGGAATAGGTACGAGTTTAAGTGTAGCTTCGGTAAATATTCCGAGTGTGCCCTCGGAACCTGCAAACAATTTGAGCAAATCCGCTGAATCAATACCGAGAGCGGATTTTATGTTATATCCGGCACGATTACGAGCAACTTTAGGCCAATGCTGAGCAATAATTTTGCGATGAGGATGTAACAACTTGTATATATTACGTTCAGCTTCGTTCCAATCGTCATCGTTTGTGCGTATTAATCTGCCATCAGAAAGAACAACATTCAACGCTTTTAGATTATCACTGCAATAGCTATATCTTAGCGAATGAGCCCCGGTTGCATTGTTAGAAACAGAACCGCCAACGGTCGCACGTGAAGCACTCGAAGGGTCAGGGCCAAATTGTAAACCTATTGGCTTAACATATTTATTGATTTCATCTAAAATCACACCCGGCTGAACACGTATCCATCGCTCATCCGCGTTAAATTCCAAAATTGATGTCATATATCGTGAGAAATCGATTACAATTCCGCCCGTCAAGGATTCACCCGCCAAGCCTGTTCCTGCGCCGCGAGCTGTCAAAGGAATAGCTGTTTCTCTGGCAAATATCGTTAGCTTAATTATATCTTCTTCATCTCTCGGACAAACAACAGCCAAAGGTATGATACGATAAATGCTAGCGTCCGTGCTATATAAAAGCCTCGTTATCTTATCATAAAAAACATCGCCTTTTATCAAGCTCTTGAGTTTCTTTCCCAAAAGCCTGCTGTCTATCGAACTCTTATGAAACATTTCAATAAGCCGTCTTGCATCATTTGTATTTACATTTCCGAGCCTAAGCTTACGCTTTTAAGCACATACCCGATTTATCTTTCGTCTATAGATATATATTTCAGGTTTGTCGGACCGGTATAGACAGCACGCGGACGGAAAATTCTGTTGTTTGGCAGATACTCTAAAATTCTCGCAACCCATCCTGCTACTCTGCTAACAGCGAAAATAGGAGTAAACAGCCAAGTGTCTATTCCGAGCGAATGATAAATTAATCCGCTATAAAAATCTACATTCGGGAAAATTCCCTTGCTGCCGTAAGCGCTGACAACTTCTCGTTCAACAACTTCCGCAATTCTATACAAATCCTCTTTCCCCGCTTGCCTGCATATTCTTTCAGCATATTGCTTAAAAATCTTCGCTCGCGGGTCATAAACTTTATAAATTCTATGTCCGAACCCCATAATTTTTACTTTATTCTTAATGCAATCCCGCACCCATTTTACAGCATCGTCTTCTGTTTTCAGTTTAATGAGATTTTCAAGGCTAAACTCATTTGCCCCGCCATGCAACGGACCTTTGAGCGAACAAATGCCAGCTGTAATTGCGGAATACATATCGCTTAATGTACTTGCTACAACCATAGACGTAAACGTAGAAGCATTCATTCCGTGATCAGCATGTAAAATCAATGCCATATCCATAACTTTTGTCGTAAGCTTATCCGGAGCTTGGCCACTCAGCATATACATAAAGTTTTCAGCATGGCTAAGGTCTTCGCGCGGGGAAACAATTTCCTGATTCTTTCGTATTCTGGACAAAATTGCGGTAATACTTGCAAGCTTTGAAATGAGTTTTATGCCCGCTTGCGTTGCAAGTTCTACATTGTTGAGAGTAATCGGGTCAAAGCATCCGAGCGAAGCAACCGCAACCTCGAGAACACTCATCGGGTGAGCATTTTTTGAAAGCTTCCCGATAATATCTATTATTTCCGAATTAACTTGTCTATTTTCTTTGAGCTGACTGTTAAACTCTTCAAGTTGATGTTTTTTGGGTAACTCACCAAATAACAAAAGATACGCTGTTTCTTCGAAGCTCGAATGTTCTGCAAGGTCTTCTACATCGTAGCCACGATAGACAAGTTTACCCGCTTGTCCATCGACATAACCTATGCTACTCTCGTTAGTTATAGCTCCTTCAAGCCCTCTTCCGAGTGTAACCGTAATAGGAAAATCTACCTTACCGCCATATTTGAATGCCATTCACCAAGCTCCTTCCTATAAGAAAATCGTAGAAATTTCAACATTCCCGATATTTGGTTTTCTCTAAACCAAGCACGATATTTTAACAACTTTTTAACGCATTATCCAAAAAAATCTTAACAAAACAAAATCGAAAATTATTACATTAATCAAAGTTGTAAATATTTTACGATTGATATATAATTATTCGTAAAGAATAAATAAAAAATATTGTGAGGCGCTAGGGGTGGCTGATGGCCTGAGATACGCCCATTAGGCGGGACCCTTTGAACCTGATCCGGGTGATACCGGCGAAGGAAAGCGCTAAAATAGAATTTACAATACAATATATGTTCTATTTTGTTTTTATCTCCCGCCTAAACTTGCAAATGTAACTAAAATACATTTGTAAGCGCCTTTTTGTTTTTGTGAAAGGGAAAATAATGACTCTATTGGAACAAGCTAAAAGCGGACGATTATCACGCATTATAGAATTGGCAGCTAACGATGAACCTGTCAGCCCGGAAGAACTTATGAAAGAAATTGCACTCGGAAGAGCTGTTATTCCAGCTAACAAAATTCATTTGTCCGGAAAATTAAAACCTATTGCGATAGGCAGAGCAGTTTCAATTAAGATAAATGCTAACTTGGGGGCTTCATCTGTCGGCTCATCAATTGAAAGCGAAAAGAAAAAACTTAAACTGGCTATATCTGTTGGCGCAGATACTGTAATGGACCTTTCAACAGGTGAAAATATTGATGAGATTCGTCAAATGTTTATTGACGAAAGCGATGTCCCTGTCGGAACAGTTCCTATGTACGAGATGATTGTAGGAAAAGATGTTGAAGACCTCAGCGTTGATTATATGCTCAAAATTATCGCAAAACAAGCGGAACAAGGAGTTGATTTCTTTACGCTTCACTGCGGGATTCTGCGTGAGTATTTGCCGTTAGCATTTAAGCGTATAGGAGGAATTGTCTCTCGCGGAGGAGCATTATTGGCAAAATGGATGACCTATCATAATCGTCAAAATCCGCTCTATGAACATTTTGATGATATATGCGCAATTATGCGCGAATACGACGTAACATTCAGCTTGGGAGACGGCTTAAGGCCCGGCGCACTTGGGGACGCTTCTGACGAGGCACAAATGAGTGAGCTTAGAACGCTTGGCGAATTAACCCAACGGGCACAGGAAGCAGGCTGTCAAGTAATAATTGAAGGACCCGGACATGTTCCTCTTGATCAAATCGAATATAATATGAAAATACAACAACAAATATGTAAAGGCGCGCCATTTTATGTATTAGGGCCTTTAGTAACGGATATAGCGGCAGGATATGACCATATATCAGCAGCTATCGGTGCTA
>CAZKNI010000301.1:0-4269 GCA_964554055.1 uncultured Phycisphaerae bacterium
CAAATTGCTCAAGTTTAATTGCATTAGGCTCCTTCGGCTTGATTTTTTCCCCTAAATCATCAATATAAGAAACCTTTTTAATAGCGCGATGATATGGCAAACGCAGCTCACCTTCCGTGATACGCTCTATAAAACTTCGCGATAATATGTGAATCGCAATCGAGCCGGCGTCGAATTTTCTGCTACCGTCGGAATTTTTCGCATGTGCAAGTTCATCGGGCAAATCGGAATATTCTATAACCATAAGCCTGCCATCGCCTATGACAAAATTGCCAACTTTCTCCAAATCATCATTTTTGGCAAGAGATTTACTCGACATTTCCGATTTATGTAAAATGTGAAGCCCTATAAATAACGGGTCGATACACCTTACAAGAGGATTGTCAACCTGAAAATAACTTATATATTCGATATCAAGCTCTTTCATCTCATCAAGAGCACCGGATTTGCGCATCGCGCGTAATGAGCCGCCATGCCCGTCGGGAGAAAGAGCAAGAGAATCTTTATCTTCAAGTAAAAGTTTTCCGTCAAAATCGAAAGCAGGCATTGTGCCCTGCTGAAAAAATACGACCTGTTCCGAAGGAAGCCCGAAATACTTATTCTCAGCAAAAAAGTCTATTGTCTGCTGATGATTTGTTACGCTTGTCATTATGTACCAGCGAAGCCCGGAATTATAGCGCCTCTGACAATGTCTCAGCGTCTCCGCAAAAATTTGAAATAACGTCTTATTTTTAATCGGGCTTATTGGAAATGTCCCCTTAGGACCGTCGAATCCGAGGCGAGTACCCGCTCCGCCAGCAACGGTAAATGCACAGACCTTTCCCGCCTTTATCGCTTGTTCGCCTATCTGCCATGCTTGCTGATACTCTTTTCGCTGATTCTCATCACGAGGGTCAGCAGGAAAAAAATCCGCCGGCTCAATTTTTTCAGGCAGCTTAAACGGCTGACTGTTTAATACACATTCTTTCACGAGCCTATCAATACGTTCAAAATCGATTTCGGCAATCTGCTTAAGTAATTTTGTGCGCTGATGACTGTCCAGTTCATCCCAAAACCTGAAAATATGTTGCTGCCCAAACTTTTCCGCCTGCTGAAATAGATTTCGATATTGCTGCTCCATATTGTCCATAATTTTAAATACTCCCAAAGTTTTATATACTCTATTATCTTGTACGTGTATATAATTTTCTTCGTGTATAATTCGTATATAATAATTTACATAACATTTATTTGACTTAATAGCAAGAGCAAGATTATGTTTGTCGATGAAGCTGAAATATATGTCAAAGGTGGAAACGGTGGCCAAGGCTGCGTAAGCTTTAGGCGTGAAAAATTCATTCCGCGTGGCGGCCCGGACGGAGGCGACGGAGGAAACGGCGGAAGCGTGTATCTCGAAGCAACTCCCGATATCGATACGCTTATGGACTTTGCAGGTCATCATCATTGGCGAGCTGAAAACGGAAAGCCTGGCAAAGGGAAAAATATGACAGGAAAAAGCGGACAGGACAAAATCGTACACGTGCCACTCGGAACACTTGTATATGACAAAGAAACAGGGCTATTACTCAAAGATTTAACTCAGCCGGGCCAACGTGTATGTGTCGCTGCGGGAGGCAAGGGAGGAAGAGGAAACAAACACTTCGCTACATCTACTCAGCAGGCGCCAAGGTATGCTGAGCCAGGCCAACCCGGGCAAGAGCGAACATTGAAACTTGAATTGAAGCTTATCGCTGACGTAGGACTTGTCGGGCTACCTAACGCAGGAAAATCGACGCTTGTTTCAAGAGTTTCCGCTGCTAGACCGAAAATCGCAAATTATCCGTTTACAACCCTCAATCCTATTCTCGGAATTGTTGAGTTATCACGACATAGGAGATTCGTTATTGCAGACCTGCCTGGAATAATTGAAGGAGCACACGAAGGAGCTGGATTAGGAGACGAATTCTTAAAGCATATCGAACGGACACGAGTATTATTACATCTTATAGACGTTTCTCCGTTCAATGCGTCAGAACCGATAAAAGCATACGAAACAATACGAAACGAACTGGAAAAATATTCCAACGTGCTTGCAAATAAAACCGAAATCATTGTTGCAAATAAAATGGACTTAACAAACTCGCACGAAAGATTCGAGCAATTAAAAGAACAGCTTAACAAGCCGATATATGCGATTTCAGCTGTTACTGGAAAAGGATTATCCGAGCTTATGGAAGCTCTCTGGCATATTGTAAAGGAAAACAAACAAGAAACAAAAGAGTAAACAAAAACAATCGGAGAAAAAACATGAAAATCTTCGCTATAGACATAGGAAATAGCAACACAAAATTCGCA
Organism: uncultured Phycisphaerae bacterium; assembly: GCA_964554055.1. Classification (GTDB taxonomy): domain Bacteria; phylum Planctomycetota; class Phycisphaerae; order JAAYCJ01; family JAAYCJ01; genus S014-18. The sequence goes on from CAZKNI010000301.1 coordinate 2,335, forward strand.
ATCGTACAAGACGGAAAAATTTTAAACAAAGTTCAGCTGCCTTCCGAAAATTACAATCAATTAACAGATGCTCTACCTGAAATTTATAACAAATTTACCGTTGGCGAAAATTTGCCTATTGTTATCTGTTCGGTTGTAGAAACTCTAATGCGGAAAATTTCAAACAAAGCGGAACTTGCTCTTGATATTACGCCTCTCATCATAGGCAAAGACATCCCTTTTCCTCTCGAGCTTGATTTAAAAAATACGAAAAATATAGGAGCTGACAGAATTGTAACAGCAGCAATGGCATACGAAAGAATCGGGCAAGCTGTAGCTATTGCCTCTTTCGGAACAGCGATAACAATAGATTGCGTTGACGACAGAGGCGTATTTTTAGGGGGAACAATTCTGCCCGGGCTAAAACTTGCGCTCAAAGCGCTAGCACAATATACGTCAGCATTACCCAACATCGAACCTGATTTCACTTATCCCGTTGACTGCTTCGGAAAAAACACACAAGAAGCTATGAACTCGGGAGTAATTTTAGGAGCTGCGGGAGCTTTAAGAGAAATAGTCGAGCAATTTGCCACCAAATTGGGAAAATGGCCGGAGCTGATAATTACAGGCGGCGACGCGAATATTATCCGTAGCCATTGCGACTTCGCACAAGCTATCGTTCCTGATTTGTTATTGATGGGAATAGAGCTTACATACGAAAAATGGAAAAGCCTGCAAGATGAAGACAATTAACGCAAGTTGCAAACACAATTGCCAAAACGACGAATCCGCTATATCCGTTACGCTCGTTAGCGGATTTGCTAAAAGTGCGATAGGAGTAATTCAGCTAATTGGCGACGACTCATCAGCTAAAATATTGTTGCAAAAATTCTTTTCAAAAAAACTTCCCGACTTGCCGGGAAAAATCATACTCGGAAACTTTAAAGATGAAAAAGGAAACATTATAGATCAAATTTTACTTGTCAAATTGCCAATTGAAAATATACCCTATGCATCAGCTTCTACCGATAATCTTTCAAGCAATTCGAAAACTCAAAACAACAAACAAATACAAAATGCAATCTACGAAATAACGACACACGGAGGAATAAGAATTCTTCAACGAATAATAGAAACTTTGAAACATGCCGGGGCAACTCTAATTGATTTCGACAAACATACATCAAATAATATCATTTCTCATACATATCAGCTTAATAATATCGTAGCTCAAGAAGCTTATAAATTGCTGCCAAAAGCTCAATCCGCTTTAGCGGTAAAATTCCTTTTACATCAGGCACATAATGGCTTATCGCAATTAACAAATAGGAACAACAAAAACCTAATCAAGCAAGCCTTCGAATATTGGCCAGCTATTCGGGCTTTGATTGACGGATTAAAAATCGTTATTACGGGCGCACCGAACGCAGGCAAAAGCACACTCACAAATGCGCTAAGCCAAATCAAACACGCCCTTGTCGCTGATTTCCCGGGAACAACTCGCGATTACATTTCCGTAAATACTCTAATCGGCGATTTAGCTGTTGAGCTTGTAGATACCGCAGGACTCGGCGAAACGACAGATGTATTAGCCAAACAAGCTGAAACCCAAACAATTAAGCAAATCAACAATGCTGATGTCATCTTTGCCTTGATAGATTCAACAAACATCGAAGCTAACAAAAAATTCATACATAAATTAAACGGAGTTATCTCAAAAAACCAAAAAATTCTCGCCCTCATAAATAAAATCGACCGGAAAGATACAAACAACATGAAAAAACTCGAAGCTATTATCCCGCAAAATTGGCCTAAACTGGAAATATCCGCATTGAACAACACGAATCTCGACAAAATCGAATATGCTCTGTGGGCTATGTCCGGACTCAAAGATTTTGATTACCGTAAGCCAACAATTTTTACCGAATATCTTGCTCTTTACTTTTCAACTCAAAC
>CAZKNI010000302.1:0-3014 GCA_964554055.1 uncultured Phycisphaerae bacterium
TAAAAAATCATCTTTTACAATTTGACGAAAAAATAGCTGTTGACTTTGCACCTTTCAATCAAGTTATTCCGACATTACTTTCGGAGAAATTAAAGGAATATACGTTAGCTGTCATATTATCTTCACTCGAAAAAATTTCGCCCGCGTTTTCAGATTTTTTGGAATCAAGCCAATGCGATATGGATAAAATAGTTGCTGATGTACGAGAATTTTGCTCGGCAATTAAGCACTCATCTAACAAAGTTGATAGGGTTATTGTATATAATTGGATTAAGCCAAGATGGCATATTGACAATCTGCTTACCGGCTGGGAACCCGAATCAGCAGGAATTGATTATATCGTATCGTTTGCCAATTATACGTTAGCACATGAGCTTAAAGAAAGCGGAAATATTTCGGTAATTGAACAGACAAGCATATTGCTAAATACGAACAACATGACTTTTGACCCGAAACTTTGGGCGATGGGAAAAATTCAATATTCTTCGTTTAGCTTTGAAGAATTAGCGGGACAGATATTTTCCTTTGTACGAGCAGCTACCGGAAAAAGCATAAAATTAATAGCTGTCGATTTTGACAATACGTTATGGGGAGGACTTGTCGGAGAAGTCGGCTGGGAAAACATCAAGCTTGGCGGCACAGACCCGATTGGCGAATCGTTTGTATTATTTCAAAAGCAGCTTAAATTGTTGAAAAATCGCGGCATATTATTGGCAGCTGTCAGTGCAAACGACGAACAAACCGCATTGGAAGCAATAGACAATCATCCGGAAATGATATTAAAACGAGACGATTTTGTAACTTGGCGAATTAACTGGAATAGCAAAGCTGACAATATTCGTGAAATAGCGGAGCAAGTAAATATCGGGTTGCACTCTATTGTATTTATTGACGATATGCCGGAACAACGAAATTTGGTCAGAGAAGTGCTGCCGGAAGTACTTGTTCCGGAATGGCCTGTTGATCCGGTGATGTATCCTTATGCACTTAAAAAACTTTATTGTTTTGAACAATTTCATTTTACCGATGAAGACAAAAAGCGCACAAAAATGATTAGAGAGGAGCAAAAGCGCAGGGAAAGTTTAAGCAAAAACGTCTCTCATCAGGACTGGCTTAAGAATTTAAATGTTAATGTCAAATTTGAAAAAATCGGAAAAGCAAATCTTGCAAGAGCGGTTCAGCTATTGAACAGGACAAATCAATTCAATCTTAAGACGCGGAGAATGAGTAACGAAAGTTTTATCCGTTGGCTAAACGAAAAAGACGAAAGGCTTGCTTATGCTGTTTGTGCTTCGGATAAATTCGGTGAATATGGATTAATAGGTGTTCTTTCGCTGGAACATGAAGGCCAAGAATTAAGACTCACGGATTTTCTTGTCAGCTGTCGTGTTTTAGGTCGCGGAGTAGAGCAAGCGATACTCGCATTCGCCGCTCAAAAGGCAGAGGAAACAAAAACAGAAAAAATAACAGCTGAGTTTATCCCGACAAAGAAGAATAAGCCTATGCGCGATTTCTTGGAAAAGTCAGCTGACAAATATGAGGAAAATCTATTTGTGTTTTATCCTCAAAATCACAATTACCCAGAACATATTACAAAAGAGATAACAGATGAATAGCCAAGAATTATTCGAACAAGTAAAACAAGTAATAGCGGATGCATTAAACATAAACAAGGAACAGATTTCCGATAATTCGAGCCGAGAAGATATCGATAATTGGGATTCTATGGGGCATTTAAATATAATTATGGCTATCGAAAGAAAATTCAACGTATCATTTTCGACTGAAGAGGCGATAAATAGTGCATCCGTTTTGCAATTGGCAAAAGTGCTCGAAGGAAAGCTAAATGAAAATTGATATTGTTTCTTATGAAGACAAATACTGGAATGCATTGAGCGAATTTATACATAATCATTGAAAAAAAAATCATCCTATTTGCAGACGAGATTTGTTTTATTGGCAATATCGTGGCGGAGTAAAATGTAAATTAGCGATAAATGATAGCGAAATTTTAGGGTTTTTAGGCGCCATTCCCGGAAAATATTTGTTATGCAACGATATAATAAGCGGAGTCAGCCTCGCAATATGGGTCGTCGCTGAGAAATATCGTAATTCCGGACTCGGCATCTTTTTGCTGGACGCTGTCGAGCAAGAAAACGATTGTGTGATATGCCTGGGCGTCAACAAGAATGTTGTCAAATTTTATCAAATGCGAAATTACGCATATTTGGATAAGCTAAGACGCTATATAATTTCGCTCGATGCACATTTATCGAAAATGCTGATAGGCGATGCATGGAAAATAGATTTCAGCGGAGTTGACGAATTAAAGCCTACAAATATCTCAGCGGAAATGGCATTCCGTCTCTGGCAACAATTTTCAGCTATAAGTGATGCATCACACGAAAATAAAATCAAATTTACATTATATCGAAATAAAGAGTTTTGGGATTGGCGATATATTAACTCAGCCGGTTTTGAATATTTATTCTTTTCGGATTATGAAAATGCAAATTTTTTAGTTGGCAGATTCGACGAAATTTCAGGGGCAACAACAGCTGAGCTCAACGACAAAAGAGTTTTTCGCGTCATAGAATTATTGTCTTCCGATTACAATTTTATAAAACGTGTCTTGTTATGGGCAAAAAATCAGAATGCAATATTAGCGGACTTTCAGATAAGCTCAACATTATTTGATAAAGTTCTGCTTGCAGCTGGATTTAAAACAAACAAAGAATTAAGCCCAAAAACTCAAATTCCAGCGATTTTTTCGCCAATCAGATATGACATTCCGCCAATAAATCTTGTAATGAAATTGCCGGACAAATTAAATTGTCAAATCGGTTTCGATGAAACATATTTTGTCAAGTCGGACGGAGATATGGACAGGCCTATTCGATAAGCCTTTGCGAAAATAAAGGCGAAGAAATCGACAATTCGATGCGGAATATTCGAGATTACAATGCAAGTCGTTTTTCCCACAAAATCTCATAGAACAAGAGAAGGTCAAGATG
>CAZKNI010000303.1:0-7243 GCA_964554055.1 uncultured Phycisphaerae bacterium
TTGCGCTTCGGTGTCAAACCCTATTATATGATGTTTGGCGTACCATGGATAATCATACTTGTGCACATTGATTAACGAAATTGGCCCATATCCCCACCAGCATGAAAACATTCCATCATAATCGCGAATAGCAATTTTCCCGCAGGTTTTTGAAAATTCAGTCAACTTATCGCGAAATTTTTTGTTTTCCGGGTCTGCCAGTGTTTTGAACAGGTTTTTCTGCCACGTTGTTACAAAGACGACAACGTTTCGGTGTGCTGATACGGTCGGCGGGTCTTGTGCTTCGGAATAAGCTCCATAATATGCAACATACTTATTCGGAAACCGACTTGAAACGGCATCGGCAATCTCGTTTGCGAAGATTTGCAGTCTGTCGGAAACAGAGCCCATTTTTTTACATTTTTCACATTGACAAAACCCGCCCCCGTCTGTTGGGCTGATTGAATATATCCAATAATCGGGGTTTTGCTTGCTGATATTCTCCAGAACGTCTTTGATTGCTTGCCTGACCATTTTCGGATTTGAGTGGCAGAGTTTGAATTCACCTTTATTTTGTCGTTTTCCGTTGACAAGGGCAAACCATTCGGGATGTGTTTTCAGGTACTTTCTCATCAATCCGCTATGCCCGCTAAATCCGCTCATATTCATTCTTTGCCGTCGCGCCCATTGTCGAAATTGGCTCGGAGCACCGTTCGACCACGAAGCCATTGTGCGAATGCTAAACACAGGGTTAGAGATGATTCGTTCATTTGGCAGTGTGATAGTTGCACGGTCGGGAACGACCTGTCCCCATTCGTTTGGGAAAAGCCACCGCACTCCTATCCGGTTCAGAAACTCATAGATTCCGTAAGCTGTTCCAAATTTACTTTTTCCCAGAATGTGGACGGATGTATCGTTTATCTCGATTACAAAGCCGTCACGCGTCGGACAGTTTTTTTTAACTACGGGGGCAAGTTCCTTATTAGCGGGAATCTCACCGATGTATACGGGGAAAAAATTCCGCATCGGTTTCGTCGTTAGCTTAATGTCTTTTCCTGTAATTCGCGAAAGATAATATTGAAGGTCTTTGACTGCATCGTTTTCTATATCGGGGCGTTTTTCACGAGTAACAATGACCGGGAGCTTTCCGTTCTTCTCGGCGATGACGACCTCTCCGGAAACGGTGCCAAGGAAAAGAATCGAGACGATACACAATGTCCGTATCATATAGGGACAATTTTTTTGCATGCCGTTACTCACTCCACGCTAATCTTCCACGTCCACCGGCAAAACGACATTGTCCGAAAATGTCAAGTCCCCACGGGTCCGGTTCCCATCGTACATGACCATCGACATAAAGCAGGTTTTCTCCGTCAGGCTTCAGTTTTCCTACACCGTGATTGATATAAATATACACGTTACTCTCGATATATGGCACAGCTCCGCTACCTGCGATTTCATAATTGGCCATATCGCACATGAGAACACGTCGCGAGGGGTCTTCCAGAACGAAGGGATAATCGACTTTGGGTGAAGGTTTATGGCTGTTCAAAAAATATCCCGAAAGCCATCCCGTTTCAGGATAGCTTCCCCCATGACTGTTCGCTAATCCGAAATTTCCATGCCCTCCGAAATAGTGATATTCTCCCTGTACCATTCCCCTGCTCCAGAAGTGTACCCAGGAGTCCATAGAGGTACGCCGACCGGGACACTTAAGCCAGTGTTTCCAAAAATCACAATTCCGAAGGTCGTTAGGACCTCCGCCAAGATAGGGGGCGAAATCGACACTAATATACCTTGCAGACCACCAGTTACCCATAGGAAACCATCCGTCAAAATCGCCTGCGTATGCATAAAACGCTTGATTCATCCCTCGCAGCTGAGAGCTGCACATTACGCGATTTGCCTGTTCTCTTGCCGATTGCAATGCCGGAAGTAAAACCGCTACCAGAACCGCGATAATAGCAACAACCACCAAAAGTTCTATCAAAGTGAAGCTGCGAAGCAATGGATTGACACATTTGGAAGTGTGCTTATGCTTGTATTCGGTTTGGCAAAACATTTTCAATCCGTATTCTTTAAAATATTAATACCGATGTCGGTATGCATCACACAAAAGATAGCAAAGATAAGAAACGTTCGGTGCAATAGGGTATAGATGTGTCCCTGCACGTGTCAGAGAGTATCCGTTTATCTCCTATTCCGTTTCGATGCGAAAATTGTGCGATGCACACTTTCGTCCGTAACACCTTACTTTTTATTTATTCTATCATCCGCTACGTAGAAGAACAAGTGGAAGTTTTCCGTAAAGTGAGAATTTTCGATGAAATATGCGGGTTAAAGTTTTTAAAATTAATGTCCGATAAAGATAAAGAGAGATTGTGTTTACGGGACAATCCCTGTGTTTATTTTGCAGGAGTAAGCTGAGGAGATATTTGAGGGAATTATGGCGGATGTACTTGACCAAGATGATGTAGATGCGCTATTAGCAGCTGTCGGAGGCGCCGAGCAGGCGGAAGAAGTCGAAGACTTGTTTGGCGAATCTTCGCAAGGAATAGAGCATAAAGAAGTTACCGTGTATGACTTCAAGCGTCCCGAACGTGTAAGTAAGGACCAAATGCGTGCGCTTGAGGGAATGCATGAGGCTTTTGCGCGTAATTTCGGTGCGTCGCTGTCGGCATTTATGCGGACGATTGTCGAGGTGAAAATAGTCGATACGGAACAGCTTACTTATAATGAATTTATCAACTCCTTGCCTAACCCGACGTGTATAAACGTTCTTTCAATTCGACCGTGGGAAGGCTCCGTGTGTCTGGAAATAAGCCCGCTTATTATTTTTCCGTTTATCGATAGGCTTTTGGGGGGCGCTAATGTTGATTCGTTTATTCCACAAAGGCCTTTGACAGTTATAGAACAGCGTTTGGTAAGCAGAATAATAGAACGAGCCCTTAAGCTGTTGGAGGATACTTGGTCGAGCTTGGGAGTAGAAAATCTTGAGTTGAGCGAGTCGGAATCTAATCCACATTTGATACAAATGGTTGCACCTAACGAAGTTGTTGTCGTGATAACATTTGAGTTGAGATTTTCGGGAAAATCCGGAACGATGAGTTTGTGTATTCCTTTTGCAACAATCGAGCCCGTGTTAGAAAAGCTCGCGACTCAAAGTTGGCTTTCATATCGGAAAAAAGACCATGATGTGAATTACGGATATAGCGTGGCGAAGAATCTGAAGGGTGCGAAAGTAAATCTACGAGCGTTTTTGGCGGAGACAGCTATTTCGATGGGTCAATTAATGGAGCTTAAAGAAGGTGATATTATTCAGACGGAAAAGCCTGCGAATAGCGAATTAATTATTCAAATCGAGGGGAAAAATAAGTTTGCAGGTAGAATCGGTCAATTCAGGGGTAATCGGGCTATTAGGATAACACGATTGGCAGACCCTGACGAGCGGCTATGATGTTTATGAGGTTCGGGTTGACAATCGGAAGTGGGCTATCGAAAAATAATTAATGTTGTTTTTGGAATCAGAATTCTCTGGGGTTTGGAATTTCGACGGTTTGCCGCGTAGCAAGAGATTCTATCGCACAGATGCCCGGGAGGGTATAATCGAGGCCCCGATAAACGTCGATGGGTGCAGGGGCATCGCGAACGATAGCGTCTATGCAAGTGTCTAAAAGTCGCCAATCAGCAGAGCCGTGACTTTGGGTTTTATCAGCGGATAGATTCGGTTCCGTTATTCCCAACGGCAGAGTAACTTGTCCTAAGAGGTGCGGAATGTTTTTAAAATCCGCTAAAGTTATATTTTGGTTTGTTTTGGTCTCGAGGGTTCCTTTTGTTCCAAAGACCAAATATCTGTGATAGTTGTCGGCAGCATTTTTTAAAGAGACAAGGAGTTTGATAAGCGTTCCTTTTGATGTTTTTACAAGGGCGACAGTGGCATTGGGCTGATGATAATCATCGGAAAATTCATCGCTTGCAAGAGCGGTTACGCTGACGCCTCTGTCGTTTATCATGTCGAATAACGGTCCTGTTTCGTGTGTTATGTAGCGAATGGGTTCTAATTTTGCTCGCCAAGTAGGAATGCCTTGTGTGTCGTAGAGCAAATGTGTTATGTCGTGTATGTATTCTCCTTCCATGTAAAATATCTCGCCTAATTGGCCCGCTTCGATTATTTTTTTCCATGCTTGAACGAATGCCCAGTAGCAACAGTTTTCGGCAAACATATATTTCGCTTTTGAGTTACGGGCAGCATTAACGAGAGCTTTTGCCTGTTCGATGTCCGTAACAGCAGGGACTTCAGAGATTACATGTATGTCAGCTTGCAGGGCTTGTATCGCTTGTGTCGCGTGAAGGTCGGGCGGGGTTGCGATTAGGACAACGTCCAAATCGTGAGTAAGGAATTTTTGATAATCGTCGTAAAGTTGTTCGAATTCGATGTCGTCGTTTTTCCATGATTCGACGAAATCGTTTCGTTGATGAGTGTCTGCGAATTTTATATCGCAAGCAGCTGCGAATTTTACATCGTTTCTGAATTTTAGGTTTTGAATTATGTGGCCTCTCCTAACGCCAACCAGTCCGATTTTAAGCATTTTCTTGCTCCGTATTAACGGGTTTTTGTGATATTTTAGGGTATTATAGCAAACATAGCTTAAGGTAACAGGGAAAAATGAGTAAAGTTTAGCTTGGGTGGCGATAATAATATGCTTATATTTCGGAAAAGCGTGTTTACATTATTTTGTTGTATGCTTTTATTGACAATCTCGGCGCATAGGTTTAGGATTAATGTTTGCAATAGGCGTATAAAACGAGTAAATGAGATGAGGAGTTATTCAACTTTGTAGGTTGTGTAGGAGAAGATAAAATGTCAGAGTTCAAATTTAGCCCGTCGAAGTATGTTCCGTTTCGCGATACTGAAATTTTGGAACGTGTCAGAAAGATTAAGCGTGAGGATATAACGAAGCATCCTAATCCCGAATTCAAAATATCCGTGATACCGGACGATATGGTCGAGCATATGTGGGTAACGGATATGTTTTATCGAATCAAACATTCTGCTGATGCCGGAGAAAAGATTGTGATAATTACGCCCAATCCGTGTCCTGTGTATAAAAAGGTTGCGTATTTGATAAATAAATTTCGGGTTTCTTGTAAGCATGTATATACATTTAATATGGACGAATATGCGAATGAAGAGGGAATTACGGCGCCGGAGGATTGGCCTTTCGGATTTATGCATGCTTTTAAGAAATATTTTTGGAGTGAAATAGATGAGGATTTGCGTCAGCCTGAAAATCAAATCTTCGGTCCTACGGATAAGAATATAGATGATTACGGTAAAATGATAGCGGATATGGGTAATGCGGATATATGTTATAGCGGTCCGGGCTGGACGGGTCATTTGGCATTTATAGAGCCTGACGCACCGGAATTTGATTATCCTCTTGAAGAGTGGAAGAAATTAGGTCCGCGGATTTGTACGCTTAGCCCGTTTACTCTTGCGCAGAATTCTTTGCATGGCAGCTTCGGAAAGAGTGGCGATTTGGCTGCTGTTCCTCCTAAGGCGGCGACAATAGGTCCCGCTGAAGTAATAGCTGCTAAAAATAGAATCGATGTTAGTGCGATTACCGTGCACGGGACTTCGACGAGTTGGCAGAGATTGATAGCAAGACTTGCCGCTCACGGGCCTGTAACGCCTAAAGTTCCTACATCGGTACATCAGCTTTTGCGTAGCGATTTTTGGATATCGGAGACGAATGCAGCTGATATCGAGCCGGATTGGGAAAAGGGATATTAATAGGCGTGTAAGGTTTGAACGAACAGAACATGTGAAAGGGAAATATAATAATCATGAGTGTAAGCAAATTGATTTGTCCCGAAGATAGCGTATTGATAATAATAGATATACAGGAAAAGTTTGTTCCTGTAATACGCGATATTGACGCTGTAACTTCGAGGAGTTGTTTTATTGCAGAAGTTGCCAAATTGTTTGATGTTCCGATTATTGTAACGGAGCAGAATCCGTCAGCTTTGGGTACGAGTGTCAAACAAATATACGATATAGCGAAGAGTGATTATGCGAGTAGATTTGAGAAAATTACATTTAGCTGTTGGCGTGATGATGCGATAAAAGAGGCAATAAGGCGTTTCAATCGGGGAACGGTTTTGCTGGCGGGTATAGAGACTCCTGTTTGTATTTTGCAAACCGGTCTTGATTTGCTGGATGCGGGATTTGATGTATATTTGTGTGTGGATGCTATATCAGCGAGAAAAGAGCTTGAACATCAATTGGCGTTATCGAGGCTTATTAGTTCCGGTGCAATTGCCGGAACAGTAGAGACGGCAGCTTTTGAATTTATGGAATCGGCGGAGGGTTTGAAGTTCAAGGAGTTGCTCGGTTTGATAAAAAAATGGCAGACGAAATAGATTGTTTTTTCGGAGGTGCAAATGGGATTTCCGATACACAGAATGCGACGATTAAGGCGAACAGCTGGGCTTAGGAAAATGATTAGGCAGACGAAGCTTAGCTTGTCCGACCTTGTAATGCCGTTGTTTGTATTACACGGACGGGGAATACATCGTCCGATAGCTCCGATGCCCGGGCAATGTCATTTTTCCGTAGATACGATTGTTGATGAGTGCGCAGAATTGGAATCTTTGGGGATACCGGCGATTTTGTTGTTCGGACTAGCTGAGCATAAAGATGCGGAGGGTTCTCAGGCATGGGCTGATGACGGAATTGTTCAACAAGCTGTTCGAGCGATTAAGGAAAGGTGTAATCAGCTTATTGTTATAACGGATGTTTGTTTGTGTGAATATACCGAACACGGTCATTGCGGAGTTATAAGAGAAATAGCGGGGAGTCGCGACGTTGATAATGATGCGACATTACAATTGTTAGGCAGAGTCGCTGTTTCTCATGCGAAGGCTGGCGCTGATATTGTTTCTCCTTCGGATATGATGGACGGGCGGGTCGGAGTGATTCGGAAAGCACTTGACGAAGCGGGTTATGAGTATGTTGCGATTTTAAGTTATGCCGCTAAATTTGCATCAGCTTTTTACGGTCCTTTCCGTGAAGCTGCGGAGTCGCCGCCTAAATTCGGAGATAGAGAAAGCTATCAGCTTGATTATCATAATTCGAAAGAAGCGTTACGTGAAATAGATCTTGATATAGATGAAGGGGCTGATATTGTGATGATTAAACCTGCTCTTGCGTATCTTGATATTATATATCGAGCAAGGCAGCGATTTGATGTTCCGATTGCGT